>JAGXSM010000001.1 GCA_018333725.1 Melioribacter sp.
TTGATAAAAAAAAATTTCAAACAATTGAATATACCGATGCGAAATATGTAGAAGAAATTGAAAGAATACGGGAACGATTTACCCCCCTTGTTAAAATCTGTAAGGAATACGGAACCGCAATGCGTATCGGTACAAACCATGGATCGTTATCAGACAGAATTATGAGCCGATACGGCGACACACCGCTTGGGATGGTTGAATCTGCTTTAGAGTTTCTTAGAATATGCGAAGAGAATAATTACCATAATATTGTACTCTCTATGAAAGCAAGTAACCCGCAAGTAATGGTTCAGGCATACAGACTTCTAATCCGGAAAATGGAAGAAGAGAATATGAATTATCCATTACATCTTGGAGTAACTGAAGCCGGGGATGGCGAAGATGGAAGAATTAAATCTGCCGTTGGTATAGGAACCTTACTTGAAGATGGAATTGGAGATACAATTAGAGTTTCCTTAACTGAAGAACCTGAATATGAAGCACCGGTTGCAATATCTCTTGCCAATCGTTATAAAGAGAGACCTAATCATAAAGAGATAATACCAATTGAAAGTTCACCAATTGATCCTTTTGTTTACACCAGAAGAGAAACATTCGAAGTTGCCGGAATTGGCGGCGGAACTGTTCCAAAAGTATTAATCGACTTAAGTAAAACTCCGATTGAAGATCCGGCTGCATTAAAAAGTTTTGGTTATAATTACGAACCGGTTACCGATAAATGGTACTTGAACGATCAGGCATGCGATTTAATTTATCTTGGAAAAAATGAGCTGCCATTTGATGCACCGAACAACTTAAAAGTAATTTACGATTATGATAATTGGTTAGGACTTACAGACACAGCCAGAGGATTTCCGCTGCTTACTTTAAACGACCTTAAAAAGAAATCAAAATTATCATTCATAATAAATTTTGTTCAGGTAAGCATCTCCGATCTCTTCGATGAAACTTTTTCTGAAATAAAAAATAGTCCGGCAATAGTTTTTATTCTAACAACCGATAATCTACATGGAATGTCTGAGCAACGCAGAGCATTTGTGGAAATGATTTTACGTGAAATTAAAAATCCGGTTATAATTAAACGGGAATACACAAACGTGGATGAAGATCATTTCCGTTTATACAGTTCCACAGATGCCGGTGCATTATTGATTGATGGGCTTGGTGACGGTGTGTGGCTAAATGCACTGGATAAATCCGGTAAGTTAATGGATCAGGGTTTTATCAACAGAACATCTTTTGGAATTCTTCAGGCAACACGGACAAGAATTTCTAAAACAGAATATATTGCGTGCCCATCATGCGGCAGAACACTTTTCGATCTGGTTGAAGTAACCAATATTATCAGGAGACGAACCGAACATTTGAAGGGTGTTAAGATTGCAATTATGGGTTGTATAGTAAACGGACCCGGCGAAATGGCCGATGCCGATTATGGATACGTTGGTTCTGGCCCCGGCAAAATAACATTATACCGTGGAAAAGAAATTGTAAAAAGGAGTATAAATTCCGAACATGCGCTCGATGAATTGATCAAATTGATACAGGAAGACGGTAAATGGGTGGAAATCCCTCAATTTTAGCATAAATTTATTATTGAGAATAAATCACGATTATTATATATTTCGAACAGTTATATGGAAATATTCTTACACGATAAAACAATAATCAGGGAAGAGCCAGTTTATTCTGCAAAAATTTCTGGTTGATAAATGCACTCCTTAAATATCAGGAGTGCATTTTTTTTTATATATGAATGTTGGAGAATTGATTAAACAGATTGAGGATTGGGCGCCACCGGGTGCGGCGTGGGAGAAAGACAACGTCGGACTTCAAGTCGGCTCAAGGGGAGATAAACTTAAAAATATTCTACTCTGCCTTGAGTTAGATGAAGAAGTCCTTAAAGAAGCAATCAAAAAGAAATGCAACTTAATTTTCACCCACCACCCTCTAATCTTTAACCCAATCAAAAATTTAGATTTCGAAAAATCCCGACAAGCAAAACTTATTCAGCATCTTATAAAACAGAACATTTCACTTTACTCCGCTCATACAAATTTAGATTTTACGCGTGATGGCGTTTCATTCGAACTTGCAAAATCACTAAAACTAAAAAATGTAACTTTCCTTGAATATGAAGAAGCTAATCAATTTAAGGTAGTGATCTTCGTGCCGGCGGTAAATGTTGACGAATTATCGGAAGCATTGTTTTCTGTTGGCGGCGGTGTAATCGGAAATTATGAGAATTGCAGTTTTAGAATTATTGGCGAAGGAACATTTAAGGGAAATGAAGATTCAAATCCGGCAATTGGTAAAAAAGGTAATACGGAAAAAGTTGAAGAAGTAAGATTAGAATTAATAGTTGATTCATGGAATTTAGGTAAGATAGTTAACGCAATACGGGAACATCATCCATACGAAGAACCTGCTTATGATATATATCCGCTAAAGAATAAAAACACAAGTTATGGCGCCGGTGCAATAGGAGAATTAGATAAAGAATTAAGCGAAAAAGAATTTCTGAATTTTGTTAGTAAGTCCCTTAAAACAGGAAAATTGAAATACTGCATCGGAAATGGAAAAAAAATTAAAAAGGTAGCTGTCTGCGGCGGATCGGGATCAGAACTTTTGTCCCGCGCAATTAACTCCGGTGCAGATGCATTTATTACTGCCGACATAAAATACCATGCATATCATGATGCGGAAGGCAAAATATTGCTTATTGATGCCGGACATTATGAAACCGAAATCGGTTCTCTGAATATTGTTAAAAAAAGAATTGAAAAAATATTATCCGGCAAAGATTATATAAAGGTATTCAAGTTTTCGGGAAGCACAAACCCGGTAAAGTTTTATTAACATTAAGGAGTAACACAAATTGATTGAAAGGCTTTCAGTATTGTACGAGCTGCAATTAATAGACGATCAGCTCGACGAATTAGAAGAGCTGCGCGGAGATCTTCCGTCAGCTGTTAACGAACTTACATCACAAATTGATACGCTTCAACAGCAGGTTGAAGATAAAGAGGCGGAAAAAAAGAAATCCCTTTCCAAACGGAAAGAAAACGATAACGAAGTTGACCGCTTAAAAACAAACTTGAAAAAATTCAAATCCCAGCTTTACCAGGTCCGCAACAATAAAGAATACGACGCTCTTACTAAAGAGATTGACCATAGTGAAGAGCAGATTAACAAACTGGACGCCGAGAGCGTTGCACTCGAAGACCTTATTCAGAAATTGAAGAACGAAATTAACGAGCTTGAACCACAAATCGATACACTGCAAAAAGATCTTAAAGAAAAGGAAACCGAATTAAAGCAGATTATTAAAGCCAACGAGCGGGAAGAAGCCAAATTACTTGATAAACGCGAAAAGGTTGCTGTTAAAGTTAAGAAGCCCGACTACAATACTTATATGAGAATTCGCAAAGCATTGAACGGAAAAGCTGTTGTAACAATTAACCGTTCAGCATGTTCTGGATGCCATAATGTTGTTCCGCCGCAAAGACAAATTGAGATACGGCAGAGTAAAAGAATTTTTTCATGTGAATCGTGCGGCAGAATCCTGGTTTCAACAGAAATTGCGGATGATGTAAAAAAGAAATTAGGCTTATAGTTTTTCTGTAAAGTTAGTTCTTATTTATATACTTCATTCATTTGAAACGGGAATCCAGATTTAACAATTACCGGATTCCTGATTTCATGAATGATGCGAATTGATAACTAGCACCTGTTATTTAGCAAACACTTCTAATAAATTCTTCTCAAAATTATCATCCCAGTATTTTTCAACCTTTCCATCTTTTAACCAGTAAATCCTGGGAGGTTGAGTTCCAATAAGATCAAAAAAATCGTTCACATCTATCATATGATATGGAAAATCGGAATGTGTAATAGAATTGAACAAATCAACAGTAACATTCCCTTCGGAGAAGAAAAGTACATATACATCAGGAAGATTATTTTCATTTCGTTTTAGATCGGCAATTTCAGCTGCTGTTTGCTGGCAATGTTCGCAATCCAGACTGAATACTGCCACAAGTTTATCCCCGCTTGTTAAATCGACTCTACCGGCTTCCTCAAAATAAGTATACTTGCCGAACTTAAACTCGCTAATATCGCTTACCGGAGATATTAAGAAAACGATCGGCAAAGAAATAAGAATAATTATTGCTGGAAGAAATAATTTTCGTTTATCATCTCTTGTTTTAAAGAAGAGCAGAAAAGATAAAATTAGAAGAAAGATATTTTTTAGAATTGATTCAAACGGCGTCATTTTAATTAACTCGCCGAAACAACCGCAGTTATTTTTATCCCCCAGAATAAAACCGGTATAAGCGAGGTAACCTGTAAAGAAAAATAATAATCCCCACGTTAACGGAATTGTTATACTTTTAAGATAATATGGAAACAGAAACAGTATCCCGATTGCTAATTCAACACCGATAAAAATTCTTACAATATATGCAGCTATATTACGGTCGGCTGTAATTCCCTGGTCAATCAAAATAACTTCTATACTGCCCGGTAAAATAATCTTTGAGTATGCCGAGAGAATAAAAGTTGCTGCGAGTAATAATCTTAACAATATTTTGAAGTCGAATGCGATTTTGGAATTCATGTTATCCAGTTGTTAGTGAATTAATTCTACGTAACTATGGTTTCGATTGCGGATTTAATATCATCCGCACCGATAATATCGATAGAGCTTTTTAGTTTAACCGACTTTAGATTATTCCGCGGAATAATTATCCTCTGAAAACCAAGCTTAACAGCTTCCTGGATTCGTTTATCAATATGCCCAACACTTCTTACTTCTCCGCTTAAACCAACTTCGCCAATAACAACAGTATTTTTCTTTGCGGCTCTATCGCTGTAACTTGATGCTATTGCACAGCATAGGGCAAGGTCAACTGCGGGTTCGTCAATTCTTAAACCTCCGGCCATATTAACAAATACATTTTGCGCAGATAATCTTAATCCGGCTCTTTTTTCAAGTACTGCTAATAAAATTGATAACCTCCGGTAATCAAATCCTGTTGCAACGCGCTGAGGGTTTCCATAAGCCGATGGAGTAACAAGCGCCTGAACCTCCAGAAGAATCGGACGCGAACCCTCTATGCTCGATGTTACTACAGATCCTGTAACTTCTTTATCGCGCTCACTTAAAAAAATCTGGCTCGGATTTTTTACTTCCTGAAGTCCGTCATCGTGCATCTCAAATATGCCGATTTCATTTGTGCTGCCGAAACGGTTCTTCTGCGATCGTAAAATTCTATATGAATAACTCCGCTCCCCTTCAAACTGCAGAACAGTATCTACAATATGTTCAAGAACTTTTGGTCCGGCTATCATTCCATCTTTTGTAACATGCCCGATTAATATTACAGCACAATTTCTTTTTTTTGCTGTCTGCATCAGCTCAACGGTGCACTCTCTTATTTGAGTTATTGTTCCGGGAGTATTTTCAAGATCTGGTCTATAAGTTGTTTGAATCGAATCAACAATTACTACTTTGGGATCGTTCTTCTCTATTGCATTAATAATATAATCGAGGTCTGTTTCCGTAAGAACAAAAATATTATCCGATTTTACATTTAATCTTTGAGCGCGCATATTTATTTGATTTGCAGATTCCTCTCCCGTTACATACAGAACCGTTCCATCAATTTTTGATGCAGCTTGCATAACCAGTGTCGATTTACCAATTCCGGGATCTCCGCCGATAAGAACAACCGATCCTGTAACAAGTCCTCCACCTAATACACGGTCTAGTTCTTCTATGTTTGTTTTTATGCGTGTCTCTTCAAGCCGGCTGCCGCTTGCTAAATTTGTAAGTCGGGGTTCAACATTTATTTTTTTACGCGAAGACTTTTTTTCTTCAATAAACTCTTCGGTAAACGTATTCCAGCTTTCACAAGAGGGACATTTACCAAGCCATTTAAGTGATTCGTGTCCGCAGTTTGAACAGATGTACTTTATTTTATGCCTGGACATTTTACAATCCTGATGTTTCCTTATCTATACTAATAAAAATAGAACGCGGATTTAATGGAACACAACAGATTCAAGCAGATTTATATTGTACCTTAGAATAAATAATTATTGTGTTAAAATCCCGTTCTTTGAATAAATTTTTTAATAATCGGATCTTCGCTTTCAATTACTTCTTGTGGTGTTCCTGTGAAATAGATCTTTCCTTCATACATCATAAATATTTTTTCTGCAGTGTTTTTAACACTGAACATGTCGTGTGTTACAATTATAGATGTGACGTTAAGCTTCTCGTTTAATTCTTTAATCTGGTCATCGATAGCATCGGACATAACCGGGTCCAATCCCGTTGTTGGTTCATCGTATAAAATGTATTGGGGATTAGTAACAAGCGCGCGTGCAAGTCCAACTCTCTTTTTCATTCCGCCGGAAAGTTCTGCCGGTTTTAATGCCTGAGTGCCGGGTAATCCGACAAGTTCGAGTTTCTCTGACACGGCTTTTTCAATTTCACTTTTTGAGTAACTGAAATTATTTTCAACAAGCGGAAGCGAAACATTTTCGAAGACGTTCATAGAATCGAATAGAGCTGCACCCTGGAATAGAAATCCGAATTTTCTGCGGATTTTATACAAATCTTTCTTATCAATTTCACTTATTATTTCATTATCAACCTTTACGATGCCGCTATCGGGTGTAAGCAATCCCACAATATGTTTAAGCAGAACGCTTTTACCGCACCCGCTTCTTCCTATAACCGCTACAGATTCACCGGTATTGATTGTAAGATTTACGCCGCGTAATACGTTATTGCCGCCGAAAGTTTTGTGAAGGTTGATTATTTCGATCATTGATTCATTGTAAAAAATTCGGTTGAAATATATAAAAGATTGAGGAGTTAAGCGAAGTGTAATTATGCGGAATCAACATTCGTTGATTCCGCTCGATTATTCTAATATTACTTCATCAATATCATCTTCTTGCTGATGTTTACGTTGTTTCCAACTAACTTATAGATGTAGACGCCTGATGATAATTTACTTCCATCAAAGCTGACCGTGTATTCTCCGGCTCTCTTTACTTCATTTACAAGCTGTGCTACTTCTCTTCCCAACATATCATATACCTTTAAGCTTATATGTCCATATTGTGGTATCTGATAACGGATTGTTGTTGATGGATTGAACGGGTTGGGGTAATTATCGTATAATAATAATTTCTCGGGGATAGGTGGTGTTGTTTGTTCAACCAACTCTTTTGGTTGGATTTCTCTTACTTTGAACTCTACCGGCACAAATGTTTTAAGGGCATATTCTGCAAATGATATTTCATATTCATTTGTTTCGTTCTTCTCTCTCTTTAGTCTATCTAATATAGCAGTAGCTGTTGCCTCATCATTTTCGTAATACAAGGAAATGTAAAAATTATTCAATGATGCCAGTGATGAAAGCTTGTTATTTTTATTTGATGATAGTATAGCATCATTAATGTTTTTTGCGGGCTTTATCTTTCCTTGTTTCAAATATATGTAACCCAATAATAAATCCTGCTCTTTATCCTTCTTTGCTGCTTTCTCAAAAAACTTTGTTATTTCCGAGGCTGTTTCATTTGTATAGCATGAATATAGTTCTACATATGCTCTCTGATCATCCGGATTCTTTTCGAGGTAGGATATATAAAAATCTTTGGCTTCCTTATATTTCCACTCACCTCTTAACTGGCTGCCGACAAGCAGCGGATCATTGCTTTGAAAACTACTTGCATTCTGCTTGGGTAATGGTATTCCAGCCCAAGGATCCGATGATAGAAAGGGCGTTTTATAAATGGAGCCATATGTTAACGAATAGCTAGGATTTCCGTTCTTCCAATAAACACCTATTGCATCAAGTGTATATGAACAGCCATTGTATATATCATAGGGTGAGTTATCGTAAATTGTGTTTTGACCGGAACAATTAATTGCGTTGTACATTACCGGAAGACTATTGGTGCTGGTTATATTTATTCCGCGTCCGTTATTTGTGATACGGTTATTTCTACTATATGCATTGGGAACGTTTTTGAATAACGGCGAGCAGCTGCTTCCTACACTTATTCCTGAATTACTATTATAAGCAATATCATTTTGACCGATATTACCGTATGAACCGGCTAAATAGGCAAGTCCTGTTACTGATGTTTTTATTGTATTATAATTACAGGTTACTGTTGATCCATTTTGTACAATTATTCCGGCATTGCTGTTCGATGAAATATAACAATTTGATACTGTTCCGGTCGAGCCGGTAAAGGTTATTGCACTTGAATTATTCGTAAATGTTGAGTTCTGGACAGTTATGTTTGAGGTGTTGGTTGCTTGTATGTTTGTACCGTATTGCATATCTACATAATTAAGTGTTGAGCCAGAAGCTCCTGAGCCGCTAAAAATTATAGAGCCCCAATTTCCGGTTGTGCCGCTGCGTGTGAATGTTATTCTGTTGGTCGAGTTACCTACTGCGTTGAGGGTGCCGTTGACAATTAGCGATGCGCCAATTGCAAAATTAAATGTTACTCCGGGGTTAACTTGTAAAACAACGCCGCTTGAAATTGTTAGATTATTACTTATTGAATAATTTCCATTATTTACAAGTATCGTTTGGCCCGATTGAGCAAAGCTTATAGCTTGCTCAATTGTAGTGAAGATTTGCGGTACTCGTAAAGTTGTGCCATATAAATAATTCAATCCATCCATATCACCCTGTGCTAAATTTCTTATACCAAGATTCGGACTTTCCGCTTCTGATTTAAAATACGCCTCCCATAATGGCGCTGTCATCATAGTGGGGGCATTATCCATACATGGGTCTGATTCATTTAGCCCTAAAAAATGCCCAATTTCATGTGTAGCAATACTTTGAATGTCCATTATCTTTGAATCAAAAACAAGAGTTCCATCTGTCCACTCGTAATACCTATCATTAAACCAAATATCAACGTTGGTTAATACACCTGTGTAATTGTTTCCATACGTAGTTAATGATGCGATGACATATGCACTAACGTTTATATCATTATTCCAATAGAGAACACTCTTGTTGTCATTGGCATTTGTAGCATTATCAAATCCACCATAAACAAATGATATTGTTGCTGGTTCTACATTTTGCCAACTAGCAAATGCTCTACCTATCGCATTTGCTTCAACTGTATGAGGTGAAGAGAAAAATCTTGAACCATTAACATTTACATAAAACATTACTGAGGAAGTTGTCCAATGCCTTACTGCGTTTGCACTTGAATACCATAAATTATAACACTGTGCAGAAATACTTTTATACAGTATTAAATTGAGTGGTACTAATAAAAAAAGACTTTAATAAAATTCTTCATAATTCATCTCCGCTCATCTAAATATACTTTCTAATTTCTACTAAAATTTCATCGAGATACTGTGGTATAAAATCGCCCTTTTTTCCTACTAGTGTAATTCCTTCAAGATTTCGCTCTAACAAATTTCTGTTATTAATACTTTTAGAGTAAATTCGAAATTTACCTTGACATAACGCAACAACAAAATATGTAGCTGAGGGAATGGTTTTATTTTTTACTAAAAACAGTAAAACTTCTTCGTTTTGATGAAATCTTGCTTCTCCCATTGCCGTTGCCGTAACGTCACCAATAGTTCCTCCAGGAACCTCAACTACAAGGTTTTTTAATTCTTGATCTCCTTTTATTACATTATTAATCGATACTGTCACATATGTCATTATCATTTTTCCATCGCGAGACCAACGGCTTTCAATTAACTCAACCCTTCCCATCACTATTAGATTCGCTTCTTTTGTCATTTCTTTAATTGTAGCTTCTCTCATAATCGTTGCTTGCATAATAGTTCCATAAGCAAGTAATAAAAAAACTAATTTCAATTTTCTTAATTGTCTCATGTTTAGTTCTCCGAATAAAAATATCATTTAATTAATAACAATTTTTTAGACTCGAAATTAGAGTCTAAAATGATTGAATAAAAGTATACTCCACTTGGTAATTTAGATCCGTCAAATATCGTTTCATGGTAACCCGGTAATTTATACTCTTTTACTAAAGTTACTACTTCCTGTCCCAATAGATTATAAAGTATTAAATTAATGTAACTTTCTTTTTCTAAATAATATTTAATGTGTGCTATTGGATTTGCTGGATTGGGGTAACAATCTTCAAGAATGGATTTGTTTTTAACCCTTTTTTCGCTGTGAATACTTACAATGTTATCATCATATTTCCAGATAGAGCCTTCTACACCAACAGCCCAACCGTTGTGATTATCAAAAAAATATATTGAACACAGACCTTTTGCAGATTGTATTCTAGTTGCATTCCAAAAGATTCCGCCGTTAATTGTTCGGTAAATTGTATCGTTCGTTGCAACCCAGATATTGTTTGAATCTACAACTGCTAAACTACGATAATAATCACTCCATGATAATTCACCACGCTGAATTCTTATATCGGTCCATGTTAATCCTCCATTATTGGTATATAATATACCCCTGGCATTTGGAGAGAAACCTGAAACCCATCCAGATTTTTGATTTAAAAAATGAACATCTACTAGTGGACCTGGTCTTGTGAAATCTGATAAATTCTGCCATGTTATACCACCATCGGTGGTGTGTAATATTCTGTGTGGTTCAAAATTATCAAATAGACTTCTTGCGCCAACAACCCAACCTACTTTTTCATTTATAAAATGTACTGCCCTAAACGAGCCGGCAGTACTATCAATCATTTTTTTCCATATTAAACCCGAGTCTGTGGTCTTAAGAATAGTTCCATTAAATAACTCGCCACCAACAGCCCACCCAATTTTTGTATTTATGAAAAAAACATTTGAAAGATAAAGATTAGTCCCACTGGATTGTATTGCCCAAGTTTTTCCCCCGTCGGTACTTTTTATTATTCTTCCGCCACTGCCAACAGAGTAACCGTTTAATGAATCAACAAAAAATACGGACCGTAAATTAACCATAGTACCGCTCTCTTGTTGTAGCCATGTCTTTCCTGAATCTGTTGTGCGTAATACAATCCCGTTGTTTCCCACCACCCAACCCTTCATTTTATCAATGAAAAATACATCAAAGAGGGCTTCGGCCGTTGGGGTGTACTGCAATTTCCATTCTTGTGCTATTATTTTCACAATGGATAACAAGAGCAAGCAAATAAATAATTTTTTTGTTCTCATTGCTATATTTTCTAATTATTTATAACTATAAAAAATATTCTCTTCCAACTTCAACCTGGAAGGTTAGCTAAATGCTGGTTCTAATGTTTATGTCTCTTTCATTTTTCCCCCTCTTTTTGTTATTAAATTATTTTGCGGAGTATTACGGGTATGCCGGTTGTTTGCAGCAAGCGTAGTTGAAAAATGAAAAGAAGTTGTTCGGTTATATTTAATTTCCGGAGGTTCATACAATACTCCGAATTATTTTCAATTCCAAGCTACACAATTTATAATAAAAGTCAATTGAATTCATAATACCGGAATTTCATTTTCTTTGTATGAGCCTGAAGGAAACAAGAAGCCCCGACACATTTGCCGGGGCTTCTGTTACTCATACCTTATACTCTTTACAAACCTCAAGCATGCTTTTTATACGTAATGTTTTCAAGCTGGATTATTAAACCAACTATACTTATTAAGGATTCAATCCCGTGTGGCATTCAACGCACATCATTTCTTTCCACTCTGTAGTAACATCATTTCCGGGATGTTTGAATTCCAGATAAGTATTTACTGCAGCGTATTGCATTTTACCCGGCGTTCCCTGTGCATTTATAACATGACAAAGATTGCAATCCTTTGATATAATTTTATTCTTAACCGTTTTATGCTCGTCGTTATGGCATCTGAAACAACCCATAAATTCGAGGTGACCGATATTGTTAGGATAAGCGTCCCATCTAACTTTCATTTCGGGAAAAATGTTTTTGTTATACTCATCCTGTATTCCTTTAATTGCCTTATCAATCATAACGCTGCTGTTTTTATAAATATCAGGATAGTTTGTTTTATAGAAACTTTTAATGTGGTTTTCAATTCCCTTCATCGCTTCATCTTCAGTTTCAAATTCTTTTCCTATCACTTCCATAGCGGCAAACTTAATCAGTTTTAATTCTTTAGGGACATTACCGGCAGTAATTGCATTATTAATAAAGAATGCGGGAGGTTGATAATTATGTGATGGCCGCGTATGACAATCCATACAATCCATTAAGCGTGTTTCAAGACTATCTAAAGTTTTGGGATCAATTTTCTGATTCTCGTCTTCGTAAACAAATACTTCGCCCGTTTTCAGATTTGTATATTTTACCCATGGAATGTTTTGCCTCTTTTCATCCGTATGTTTGTATTCAATCTTAACATTGGGATTTATATGCCAGTGAATTCCCTCTTCGAGTCCAAGTGCACTTAAACTTGACCCGAGTTTCATTGTTAATGTTATATCCCACTCAGTATTCTCGTCATCGTTTAGGTAATGCCGCTCAAGCCGTAGTTTGCGTGAATAAAATTTTTGAGGCCAGTGACATTCTTCGCATGTTTCCCGCGCCGGACGCAAATCTTTAATTGGTGTTGGAATCGGTTTGGAATATGTGTTTGCCAATACCGCGTAAACCTGTCGTAATCCGGATAGCTTCGATTTCATGTACCAATCCGCACCACCGCCTATATGGCATTCAACACAAGCAACGCGCGCATGCGGAGAGTTTTGATAAGCGACATATTCGGGTTTCATAACAGAGTGGCAGACCTTACCGCAGAATTCAACCGATTCAGTGTAATGGAAAGCTTCGTAACTTCCTACAGCACTTGCAAGCAGAAAGATTGCAGAGCCAACAGAGAAAATCATAAATGCGTTTCTATGGCGTATGTCATTAAAATCGATTACTGGAAAATCCTTTACTTCTCCATCACCCTTCTTCTTCTCTTTCTTAGCTTTTAACCACATACCAAGCGGAATAAGAAGAAGACCAATTACAAGTAATGTGGGCAGTGCAATATAGATTACAATTCCCAGGTAAGCGTTTCCCTGATCCAGAGTAAGACTTATAACAAAAAGAAAAACGATCATAAAGAAACTTATTAGAGCAATTGTTACTCCAACAAGCGAAACCCAGTTCTGGGTAGATGGTGGAAGTTTTAGCTTCATTGGAATTCCCAATTATTTTTGATTTGCAATGGAATTTAAGAAATGGCTGGAACTAAGCAAAGGAGCTATGAAAGTTTTTTAGCTCTATTATTCGAAAGGAGGATTTAATAAATATTGGCGGATAACTTTTTATTATCCGCCACTAATAATTCTCAATATTACTTTTTATCCTTACCGGGTTCTTTAGAATCCTTTTCGATCTTTTCAATAATTATCTTTTTCCCTTTTCCGGGAGAAAAATGTTTCATACTCATTCGGCCTTTGCAGCAGCATCCTTCTTCATCATCTAATTTTTTATTGAAGAAGATCATATGATCGCCCATTCCAGGTTCGCCATCAACCATGATTTTAAACTTACCCACCTTTTCATTTGCTTTAAGAAATTTTTCTGCTTCTTCGCCCTCGTAAGTTTTTGTTTCCTCCTTGCCGTCTTTAAAGGTAGTAATAGAAACTTTCTTTTTACCATCTTCAATTTTTACTTCAACTTTTTTAGTATCATCACCTTTGGCTTCAAAATTAAATTCATCTCCCTTTCTGTTAAATCTGTACATCATAACATTGCCGTCTTTACCTTCAAACTTGCCGTCTTCATCAGAAAGCCAGACCATGTTAGGCATTTTACCGAATGCTCTTAATTTTTTGGTAAGTTCTTCTGCATCCTTTCCTTCAAAAACTACATCTTTACCGTCAACCTTAACCGTAAGTTTTTCTACTTTACCTTTCAGCTGATCAAGTTTTTTGTCGAGGTCATCTTTTTTATCCTGTGCAAGAATTGTTAGACTAAAGATTCCTAATAGAAAGAACAGTGTAATTACGAACACTTTTTTAGTGAATGCCTGATTCATAACGTCTCCTTTGAAATTTGGTTGTAAATTTATCTTTTCTTACAACGTAAATCTGTTAACGGATTCTTAAAAGAGTGTTAAAAAATGTTAAAAACAGGAAATAATTAACCGGTTAGCTTAAATTTGCATCCATGAAAAAGCATAGTATTAAAATAATAGTGACGGTAATGACTTTATCTGTTATCGGATTAATCGCAATTCAGATTTTCTGGTTGACGAATTTAATTAAAGTTGAAGAGGAGCGGTTTGAAAGAAATGTTAATGATGCGCTTCTCTCCGTTGCCGATAAAATTGATAAAGATGAAGTAGCTGAAACTGTTTTTAAGAAAATTGAACATTCATCCAAAAAGAATGAACCGATTATTATTAACGGAATGAAGAAAAGACAATACACTAAATTGGCTGATTCCATAAAACATATTGAGGTATTTGTTGCAGACACCTTAAAACGGCCCGGAATAAATTACCAGTTTAAATATATGACCGGTAATAATGATAGCTCGAGAATAACATTATTCAACAATGATTCGGCTTCTCATGGAACAATAATGATAAGAAATAATTTTAGGTGGCAGCGGAAACTCGATTCGTTTGTAGTTAAACGAAAACAGCTTGTTGAAGACGTTATTACAGATATCATACGTGTTAATACAGCAAAAAAAATTGAAGAGCGAATTACCGGGACACAATTAAACTCCATTATTAGCGGCGAATTAAAAAACAAAGGGATTGATACTGATTTTTATTTCGGGATATTCAAAACATCACGGGATACACTGGTTCTTCTTAAGGATGGAACAAATGTTAGTGAATTAAAAAAATCACAAACAAGAACCTACCTGTTTCCGGATGAAATTTTTAACGCCCCCAACCAACTTATTATTTACTTTCCCAATAAGAACAGGTATTTACTTTCTTCGGTTTCCGGACTTATGGCGCTTTCGATTGTTCTTATTATTGTAATATCTGCATTGTTTTATAAAACGCTGCAGATGTTTATTAACCAGAAAAAAATCACTGAAATAAAAAACGATCTCATCAACAACATTACACATGAATTTAAGACTCCCATTTCTACAATTTCGGTAGCGTGCGAAGCATTAAATGAACCCGATCTTATTAAAGATAGCTCATCAATAGACCGTTATACTTCAATAATAAAAGAAGAGAACGAAAGATTAAGAATGATGGTAGAAACACTTCTTAATACGGCAGCATTTGAGAAAGGGACTTTACATTTAAGTAAGGAGCTGCATGATATTAACGACCTTGTTAGAAACTCTGTTGCAAAATTCGAAGAGGTGTTGAAAAAGAAAAATGGCAAAATCAGTTTGAACCTTACAAACGATTCATTGTCATTAATATGCGACGGTTTCCATCTAATCAACTCCATAAGCAATCTTATAGATAATGCTATCAAATACAACGAGCGTGAACCGGAAATAAAAATAAGAACCACGCTGGATAACGACAGAATAAAAATTAGTATTAGCGATAATGGAATCGGTATTACAAAAGAACAATCCGAAAAAATATTCGATACATTTTACCGTGTATCAACCGGCAATATTCATAATGTTAGAGGAAACGGAATAGGGCTTAGTTATTGCAAAAAGATAGTTGATGCTCATGGAGGAAAGATAATTCTTAAAAGTAAACCAGGCGAAGGTTCAACATTCGAAATTAATTTTCCGGCAAGTTCATAATTATGACAGGTAACAGAACAAAAATATTGCTCGTAGAAGACGATCTAAACTTAGGAACAATATTAAAAGAATATCTTGGTGTTAAGGGGTTCGATGTTGTTCATTGCTTGAATGGCGAAGATGCACGAATAATTTTTAACCAGAGTAAATTCGATCTTTGTGTTATCGATATAATGATGCCCAAGGTTGATGGATTTACTCTCGCCGAAAGTATAAGGGAGGTATCTCAAACACCATTTATTTTTGTAACCGCAAAATCACTGCTGGATGATAAGCTAACCGGATTTAAACTTGGAGCAGATGATTATATTACAAAACCATTCAGCATGGAGGAATTAATTCTGCGGATAAACGCTGTGTTAAAGCGCAGCAGCAGGATAGCTAATTCACTTGAAAAGCCCGAGTATAAAATAGGGAGTTATCATTTCAACTTCCATAAACGGACGCTCACAACAAAAAACAGCGAACAGAAACTTACATCTAAAGAGGCAGAGCTTCTTAAAATGCTTTGTCAAAACGGGAATGAATTACTTGAACGTTCGGCTGCATTAAAGAAAATCTGGAAGGACGAAAGCTACTTTACTTCCCGCAGTATGGATGTTTATATAACGAAACTAAGGAATTATCTAAAAGCCGATTCGAGAATTCAGATTGTAAATATTCATGGAGCCGGATTTAAACTAATTATTGAATAACTAAACTTCCCTTTCCATTACTTTTGCTTTAGCAAATCTAAATGGTTTTATCAAATAATAGTTAGCAGAAAGCCGTCCGATTGTATAAGATATTACCGCCGCAGTAACTCCAGCCATGTCCAGATATTTAATTGTAATAATAAGCATCATAATAACCCCGGATATTTCCGTAACGGTTGCGAATGTAATCGGCTTTGTAGTTCTAACATTAACAAGCAGAGATCTCTGGAAATTAATCCATACCGTTGTTATAGGGAAAAATGTATAGATCATTAATGCAGTCTTTGCAAAATCAGCAAGCTGTGCCGATAGTCCGGAAACGCCTACTAACCATAATTGGCTGAGAGGAGTAAAGGAAATTGAAGCAAGCCCGGCAAAAACAAACAATGCCATTCCGTATGCAAAATTTCTAAGCTTAATAAAATCATCTTTTGTTTTTATAAGTGCTATTCCAACTTCCTGGTAAGATAGACCGAATGATCTAAAGAGAAATACAAGTGAATTAAGAACCGGTAAAACAGCTAGCGATTCAAGAGGCATTCTGCTCTGTCCTAAAAAGAAAGTAACAATCGGATGAATTCCCAAAGAAATAAATGAGGTTAGAATGAGCGGATAGTAAAAATTAATTATCTCTTTAAATGTTAAGTCCGTTCCTTCCTCTTCAGAATTTTTGATTTGCTTAATTACTTTATAAGACATCAACCTTGTTGCAATTGCTTCGAATATTACACCAACCGATAAAGCTGAAGCACCAACAACAATACCGTGAACATTGGTAAACCCGAATAATATAAATGCTGTTAAAGACATTGCCGTTAATCTTACAAATGTTCCATAAGCAACAATTCGTGTTTTGTTGCTTCTTATCAATATCCCCTGATAGAATCTTCTATACCCGATTGATGGAGCCCAGGGAATTAGAAGTGCAACCGCAATGTGGGTTAAATGAGCAACTCTTTCCGGAAGATTTAACAGCTTAATTGAAATGAATTCGAAAACAGGAGGATAAATTACAACAAGCATAAGCACTATTAAGCTTAAGTTAACGCCATAAACAAAATTCTTTAACTTAATGAAAGATCGTTTTCCATCAACAAGTGCGGTGGATGCACTTAACATCATTATCACCGGAGATTCTACAATAAGAGCAAACGAAAATGCTACTCCATAAGCAGCAAGATTGAACTCGGGATCTTTCATTCGTGCAATTAATGCCGTAAGGTATGGTCCTTCAACAGACATCATTAACCATGTTGCTAAAAGGGGGAGCCAGAAGAAAAATATTTTTTTGTAAGTAAGCCCGGTATGTTCTTTCAAGTCTTATCCGCTTCCCTAACTTTTTCGAGGAATAACTTTAGTTTGGATTCATCGAGCTTTCTGCTTGTTCTAACACCGGAACAGATATCTACACCAAATGGATTAACAAGCCGGATTGCATCAAAAATATTATCCGGATTTAATCCGCCCGCTAAAAAAATTGGGATCTTTACACTCTCTCTTATTTTTCTACTGATTTCCCAATTGTGTGTTCTACCCGTTCCGCCCAATTCTTTTACGGTTAATTTTTTATTTCCGCTATCAAGTAGAATTGCATCAACACTATTAGATATTGCAATTGCTTCCACTAAAGAATTTTCATCCGTAACATGAACTACCTGAACTATTTTAATACCTGGCAAAGCTTCTTTTAATTGCTCGTGTGTTCCACTTACCAGATGGTCGCAAATTTGAATTGTATTTGTCTTACATTTTTTCTGCTGCGTAATAATCTCTTCTATGTTTTGACTTGATGTTAAAAGAAATGTTGAAATGCCCGGTGGCACGGAGAGCGAAATTAATTCGATCTCATCTTCGGTTATAACACCCGGACCGCTCGGCATATTAGAAACCAATCCAATTGCAGAGGCGCCATATCTAATTGCAAGAGAAGCTTCTTCAATACTAGAAATGCAGCAGATCTTAACACGCGTCATTGGTATATTCGTTTTTTAGAATTGAATAAAATTTCATATTAATATACTTACCTTTCATAAA
>JAGXSM010000002.1 GCA_018333725.1 Melioribacter sp.
CGCGAACTGACAGAAGAGACCGGTTACTCTGCAAAAGAAATTTCTAAACTTGGTAAAATTTTTACAACCCCGGGATTCTGCTCAGAAGTTCTTCACATCTATCTTGCAAAAGGTCTTAAGCCTGGTAATCATGCACGGGAAGAAGGAGAAGAGGATATTCAGCTTGTAGAACTGACACTCGAGGAGATTGAAAATAAAATTAGAAACGGTGAGATTGTTGATGGGAAAACTATATCGGGGATCTATTTGTACAGACTTGTTTCAAGAGTATGATACTTGATGCTGGATGCTTGATACTGGATTCTAAATGCCAGATACTAGTATTGGATAGAGAATAAATTAGATTTTTTAACGAGAACTAATGTGTTCTTTTTCAACTGATTGAATAAAGGGATATAACTTTTTGCCAAGCATTTCTAATTTTGAATGAATTTTAGCGTACTCAATTTCATCGCTAAGTGATTTTGTCTCTAACAAAGTTTCTAAATGATCTATAGTTTCATCATTGGACGCCAATGCTATTATTAAGTGATGTATGAATTCCTGTTTATAATATCTCCGTCCATAACCTTCAACAATATTTGATTTAACGGATTTCACTGATCTTCGAATCTGACTACCTACTTCATACATTTCAAATTTTGGAAGCTTCGAGATAGTCAATTCGTGAATTTCAATAAAAACATCTCTTGCCAATTGCCATATTTCTAAATTCTTATAACTCAACAATTATCCTCAAACTTAACATCCAGAATCAAGCATCAAGAATCGAATATCCAGCTTCACTCATTCACAAGCTCATCCAGCTCAACTTTGTGCAAATGTGTTATTTTCTTGCCTAAAAATCTCTCTGCCATATCGCGGAACTTTGAAGGGATATCGCTCACATAAAATTCTTTTTTACCAATCTGGTTAGAAATATTTCTCAACCCGCGTCCATTTAAATATTCTTCAACCAATCGTGCTGCCGGCGTACCAGAATCAACAAGCTTAACACTCTTACCAACAACTTTCTGAATTACATCTTTAAGTATCGGGTAATGAGTACATCCAAGCACAAGACTATCAATTTTTTTTGTTTTTAATTCAGTCAGGTATTCCTTAGCAATCAATTCAGTTGCTTTATGGTCGATCCATCCTTCTTCTGCAATTGGAACAAACAAAGGACATGCTTTTTCGTAAACTTTAATCTTTGGATTTAATTTTCTGATTTCGTTTGAATAGGCTTTATTATTAATCGTTGCATTAGTTCCGATAATTCCAATTTTACTGTTTTTCGATTCTCTTAAAGCAAGTTTAGAACCCGGCTCAATCATTCCAATAACCGGAATGGTGAGAAAACGTTTTAAATCCTTTAATGCAACCGATGATGCTGTATTACAAGCAACCACGAGCAGCTTAATATTTTTTCTGAGTAGAAAATTTGCTGCTTGAAGCGAATACTCAACAACAGTATCATTTGACTTTGATCCATAAGGAACACGTGCTGTATCACCGAAATAGACAATATTTTCATTAGGGAGTAATTGTGACACTGCTTTAACAACAGTCAGTCCGCCTATTCCGGAATCGAAGAAACCGATGGGATTTGTTCTATCCATAAAATTCAATTTGTCACCTATAACATTTCGTTAATTGTTTCTGTTAATTCAAGTGTAATTAATTGATAATCATTTGGAGAAATTTTCTTTCTGTTTCTATCGAGCGTATAAAATGAATCAACAATACCATCTTCTTTAGTATTTATTTTAGCAAAATAAATTGAAAGACCAAGCTCATGCATTTTTTTTGTTATCTGGTATAACAATCCTAGTCGATCGGGCGAATATACATCGATGATTGTATATTTATCGTGCTTCTCGAATGCAATTTTTATCTTCCCTTTCCGCTTGAAAAGTTTGTTTTCAATCCTCCACCATTTCGATTTTATTTTGCTGAATTCTTTGGTAATCTGCAATTGATTATCAATCGTAAGAAATAAATCATCCTTAATTTTTTCATAACGAGATTCTATTAGAGCCGAACCGGTTCTAAAATCAGTAACGTTAAAACTATCTATAACAATCCCGTCTTTTCGCGTATATATTTTTGCATCGTGTATGTTAAGGTCGTTTATGGCGAGTGTACCACATAACCTTGATAACAATGCCTCGGAATCGCGCGTAATAATTGTAACTGTAGTAAAACCGCCTTCTTCCTTAAAGAAAACGCTAACGGGTGAACCCTTTTCAATCTCTTCAATATGTTTATTAATTTCCTCAGTTGTAAACTGTTGCAGATAACCCAGATCGTCAATTGATTCGATGTGGCTGCGGAAAGTTTCATCGTCAGAGTATTCAGATTCGCCAATTATCTCCTGTACTGTTGATGATAATAGGTCCTGACCGCTTATCCTTTCGTCAATCATTGTTTTGGTTTTGCGAAATAACTCGTTCAGAAGATCGCTTTTCCATTGCGTCCAGATAACTTGAGAGACTGCTGATAAATCTGAATAAGTAAGAAGATATAACAGATCAAGCCATTCGGAATTAGGAAACTGAATAGCAAAATAGTTGAGAGTAGTGGGATCGTTAAGATTACGTCTTAATGCAACTTGTTCCATTATAAGATGCATCCTTACAAGAAACTGAACAGTCTGAATTTCTTTCTGATCGTAACCGAGCCGTTCCATAACAGAGTTTGCAATTTCAGCACCTATAATTTCATGACCGGAAATACTGATCGGTTTTGCAATATCATGGAATAAAACGGCAAGATATAAAATGTCTCTCCGTTCAAGACTTCGGAACATTTTACCAAGCTGATTATTTTCCAGTGATAGATTCTCAAGATTTTTGAGAGCAATCAACGTATGTTCATCGGCGGTGTAACAATGGTAAACGCCCGGCTGGAAAAATCCAATAAGCTCTTTGAACTCGGGCATAAAAGCACCAAGCACGCCAAGTTCATTCATAACCTCAAGAGTCTTACCAACATTTTTAGGAAGGTTTAATATTTCCCTGAAGAAAACAGACGATTGATGCTCGAGACTTTGAGTTTCTTCGTGATCAATAACTGTTTCAATAATATTCGAACGTAGAGATTCATCAAACCGGGCATCGTTGATGCACCTGTAATAAAATGCACGGAAAATTGATGACAGGTTAAGTTTAGTTTTTGAAGTGAGTGATATAACACCGTTCTTAATTGAAAAGTCGTCGTCAAGTTCAATGATAAGAAAGTCCGAAACCGGTTCGGATATTTCTTCTTCGAATCGTTTCATCATTGTTCGTGAAAACCTTTTAATAATATTCGAAGACTCGAAATACTTGTGCATATATTTATGCCAGCCATCACCGGTATAACCTACTAACGCAGCAATCTTTTCCTGATAGACAAACTCAAGACGGTCGTTTTTATGTCCCGATATTAAATGAAGATAATTTCTTGTGCTTAGAATAAATTTGTAACTTTCCTGAAGACGTGCAACCGCACGCGGAACTATTATTTTATTAACCTTAAGTTCATTAAGGAATAATTCGGTTTGAGTAATTTCTTCCTGACTTGTTAGAAAAATATTATTCTTAATGGAATATATCCATTCAATAACCTGAAGATCTCTTAATGCCCCGGCGGTATTTTTAACATTAGGCTCAAGAACTTTTGCAGAATCTCCGAATTTCTGGTAACGCAAATTAACATCAAGAAAAAATTCGTGAATCAATTCCTTTTTATGTTCTTCGTTAAGCGGCTTGAATACCCGTTTATTCCATTCGTTATAAATTCTTGCACTTCCATGAATAAACCGTGTTTCAATAAACTGTGTAAATGCATGAAGGTCCGAACGAAGAAATTTTTCTATATCTGTGTATTCTCTTATTGTATGCGATACTTCAATTCCGGCATCCCATAATTTTGTAACACATTCTTTAATAAGGTCTTCATTACCTTCAACAGTGTCGAAGATAAACATAATATCAATATCGGAATAAGGAGATAATTCTCTCCGGCTGAAACTACCAACAGATGCCACAGCCCCGGTGAGTTTTAATCCTTTAAGTATCTTAACGATATATTCTTCAACAAGAACAGAATATTTAATACAGAATTGAAACGGATCCTTCAATAGATCGGGATCATTAAACACTCTATCCCTATCTAAAAAATATTTTTCTTTTATTTTAACCGGATCCATCATAAAATTTTTTCCATACAAAGAGGGGTTTGACGAATCAAACCCCAACAGATACAATTTATTTTTATTTATTACAGTTTTGCAAATCTTGCCTGGAAGAAGCGCAGATATTTAGGTTCGTAAACCAGCTTCAATCCTTTAATTTTCTTTCTATCCTCATATACCTGTGCAATCGATTCAACCGTAACATCAATATGAGCTTGAGTATAAACTCTTCTTGGGAAAGTTAAACGAACCAGTTCAAGTTTTGGATAACGATGTTTTCCGGTTTCAGGGTCTCGTCCGGCAGAAACAATGCCTCTTTCCATTCCGCGAACTCCGCTATCGATATAAATTTCTGATGCCAGAGTCTGTGCCGGGAATAGATCCTGTTTTAAGTGTGGTAAAAATCTTTTTGCATCAAGGAATATTGCGTGTCCACCGAAAGGATATACCATCGGTATTCCATATTTTTCAAGTTGATTACCGCAATATTCAATCTGACCGATACGTGCTCTAATATTATCGAACTGAACCATCTCTTCAATACCGCGAGCCATTGCTTCCATATCGCGTCCGGCTAATCCTCCGTATGTATGAAGCCCTTCGTAAATAACAACCATGTTTCGTGTTTCTTCATAGACTTTTTTATTACGTGTTGCAAGGAATCCGCCGATGTTAACCATAAGATCCTTCTTAGCACTTACCCACAACCCATCGAAGTATGAACACATTTCTTTTAGTATATAAGCAATTGTTTTATCTGCAAATCCTTTTTCCCGTGTTTTAATATAGTAAGCATTTTCGGTTGCTCGTGTTGCATCGAACCAGAGTTTAACACCGTATTTATCGGTAAGTTTTTTTACGGCTTTTAAGTTTTCCATAGAAAATGGTTGACCGCCGGCCATATTAACCGGACCGGCCATACTTACATAAGGTACTTTCTTTCCACCGACTTTTTTGAACAGGTCCTCAAGTTTCTGAATATCGATATTTCCTTTGAACGGATGACGGTTCTGTGAATCGTGTGCTTCATCAATAATCACGTCCACAAAAGTTCCTCCGGCAAGTTCCTGATGAAGACGTGTAGTTGTGAAATACATATTACCGGGAATATAATCCCCCGGTTTAATCATAGCCTTGGAAATAAGATGTTCTGCACCACGACCCTGATGTGTTGGAACAAGGTAAGGCATTCCGTAATACTTCTTAATATTGTCCCATAAGTAATAGAAATTTCTGCTACCTGCATAAGCTTCATCGCCAAGCATCATTCCTGCCCACTGGTAATCGCTCATTGCATTTGTACCGCTATCGGTTAATAGATCAATATACACGTCTTCGGATTTTAATAAGAATGTATTATAACCGGCTTCTTTAGCAGCTTTTTCGCGGTCTTCTTTATTTGTCATTTTAATCGGCTCAACCATTTTTATTTTGAATGGCTCAGCCCAGCTTCTTTTAATTATTTTCTTTGCCATGTTAACTCCCTGAATTAATGTACAATGAATAATTTATAATGTATAATTAATTGAATTAGAATAGGAGTTAGTATTAGTCAAACGAATTTCTTTTTCAATTTTTTTCTTCTTTGTTCAGCTATGATCTCAGAGAAGATTCCACCGCGGGTATTAAACTTAGCGGTTATTTTCATATAACGGGGTTTGCAGACTTTAACAAGATCGTTTAATATTCTGTTGGTTACTGCTTCAAAGTAGATTCCATCATTGCGGAATGATTGAAGGTAAAATTTGTAACTCTTAAGCTCCACACAGATTTTATCCGGGATGTATTCAAGAATAATTGTTGCAAAATCGGGTTGACCTGTTACAGGACAGAGTGAGGTAAACTCCGGTGCCGTGTGAATAATTGTGTAATCTCTTTCCGGATTAGGATTGGGGAATGTTACGAGGAAGTTTGGTTTATTAGTCATAGATTCACCTTCATTTTGTCCTTACCAGAATTAAATCGCACAATTTTAGTCCAGTCAATATTACCATCCACACAAAACTCATCTGCAAATTGTTTAGTAAAAATATTTATCTGCCTAGAATATTCAATCTCATACTCCAGATTTCTTTCTTTTGCTTTGAATCCAAGTGGTTCAATTATTTCTGTATAAAGTTCTGAATTATCTGAGATGAATTCCCAAAATTTTTGCCCAGCTATTTTTTGATATTCTCCTTTATCGCTTTTTACAACTTTTCCATAACAACAACCATTAATAGCTTCAATTGGTCTTTTTTTTGCATTGGTTCTCAATCTTTGTTTTGCTTTTCTAAAGCCTTCCTTCATTTTTTTTATTTGATCGGCATTACCCCAATTAGTACCTGATTTCACTGCAACTACATAAATTATACCTTTCTTCTCGAATTCTAAATCAAGTCCTTCAGCCGATGATTTTTTTCCACCATAAACTTGATTACAAATAAAAATTGCAAGACCTTCAAGAAAACCCCCAAACATAGTTTCTTCCTGTGAGGAGACGTAAGCCTTAATTAAATTTTCAACAAATTTTTCAGCAGTTAGAATATTTTTTGCTTTAAACAAGTAGGGATTTTTTTGTAAAAGAAGCTTGGAAAGTTTTAACTTTCCAAGACCTTTTTGCCGTGCTTCGTGAAAAGTACCAATATTATCTTCAACGTATTTTCTTACGTCGTCCAGTTTTAGTTTTTCCATATTTTACCTTTGACTCTGCTGCAAATATATTTTGACTTATTTGGTTTTCTGCCAATTTATAATACTCCCTCACTATTTCAATACCTAACCCTATCCTTCCCATCTTACTTGCAACATTCACAGTTGTACCGGAGCCCATAAAAGGGTCAAGAACAACATCACCTACTTTAGTAAATAACTTAATAAACCATTCAGGCAACTCATCAGGAAATGCAGCGCTGTGTTCTTTGTTATTACATTCAGTTGCTAGGTGTAAAACATTTGTTGGATACACATATTGTCTATTCAACCAATTAGAAACATTTTTCCCGAAATTGCTTCCGCTCTTTGAATTATCTCGATTTTTATCCGTCTCACTTAATTTTCTCAAACGGGACTTTGCCCAATCACCAATTGGGACCATTACTTCCTCTTGATACATATTAAAATGCTTTGATTTGTTAAACTGTAAAAGTCTTTCCCAAGAATCACGAAAACGATTAGGCCATTTTCCAGGGTAAGAATTTTTTTTATGCCAAATAAATTCTTCAGTCCAAAGCCACCCTAGTTCACGCATATTTTTTATTAGATCAATTACATAAGTATGTCTCTCACCACCTACTACTTTTTCTTTTATATTAAGAACAAAGGTACCAGTTGGCTTAAGTACTCTATAAAGTTGTTCTGAAAAAGGAAAAAACCAATCAACATACTTGTCAGGATGGATACCACCATATGTATTTTTACGACTATCTGAATACGGAGGTGAAGTGAAAATTAAATCAATTGAATTAGATTCAAAATCTTTCAAGATTTCTTTGGAATCACCAAGAAATATTTGAGTTTTCTTATACATTAATCTCTTTCTCTACACCCTTTTATTTGAATTTATTCCTGCAGCTGATTCTATTGCAAAATTTACAATAACAAACCAATCGTAAAATCCCCATTCAATTCCTTTTTTAACAACATTCATTTCTTGAAAAGTAAGTTCCCTTCCTATTTTCTCTTTAGCTAATGTTTGAACATCCCATACATTTATGGCATATATTAATTCATCACTGTTTAACATTGGTGTTATATATTGACTCATAGTTACCCCAAAAAATAATTTTAGAAAAATTCATTCTGCATTCTGCATTCTACATTCTCAATTCTAAATTCTCAATTATCTGTATTCAGGTTTAGTCTTATACGGAATTGGATCTTCGATTCCCGCTTGTTGAAAACCGCGGAGACGGAAAGCACAGCTATCGCATACTCCGCAAGCTTCATCTTCGCTTTGGTAACATGACCACGTTAAATGGAGCGGCGCTTTCAACCCGGTTCCTTTCCTAACAATTTCTGCTTTCGAAAAATTAATTATCGGTGTTACAATTTTAATTTTAGTTTCCGGTTTGGTTCCAAGGTCAACCATTTTTTCGAATGCTTCATAAAATTGCGGACGGCAATCCGGATACCCGGAAGCATCTTCATAAACCGCACCAATAAAAATTGCTTCTGCTCCAATTACCTCCGCCCAGCTTACACACGCACTCAATATGTTAGCATTACGGAACGGAACATAGGAAGTGGGAACTTCCTTACTTGCCAGATCGGCTTTAGAAATTTCAATTGATTTATCTGTAAGTGATGAACCGCCGATTTTAGCAAGATGTCCCAGGTCGATCACTAATCTTTTTTCAGCTTTATAAAAATCAGCTACATCATGAAACGCTTTCAACTCACGTGTCTCGGTCCGCTGACCATAATTAACATGAATCAATGCGAGGTTATAATTTTCATTTGCAATTGCGGCTGTAATACAGCTATCCATTCCACCGCTTGCAGCAACAACTGCTAACTTCCTCTTTTCCATAAAACCATAGTAAATTACAGCCAAAAATAGTAAAACGAATCTACTCTTGAAATAAAAGAATAATTATTAAGCGATTACCGTATAAGTCGATTTTTCTTGAGGAAAATGAGTGTAATTCCAAGTAATAAACTTACAACTGAAGATAACAGGAATGGAACCTGGTAACCGAAACTATCCCATAAAATACCGGCAATTAAAGAGCCGATCATTACACCAAAACTGCTAAGAGTGGTTACCAGACCAATTGCAGTTCCACGTAAATGTGATGGAATAATATCCGATATCCACGCTTTCGAAATTCCTTCCGTCGAAGCAGCATAAATTCCATAAATACAGAATAGAATTATATTTATGTGGAAATTTCCACTTAAGCCGAATCCGAGATAGACTGCCGAGAAAACAAATAATCCGGTTATAAAAATTTTCGATTTGCCTAATTGATCCGAAATTAATCCGATTGGATATGATGAAGATGCATAAACAATATTATATAAAATGTAACCGATTAATGCCGAGGTGTCCGAACCGGAAATTTTCTGTGTTTTCAGAATCAGAAAAACATCACTGCTGTTTACAAGTGAAAACAAAGTAAAAATTGTTAACAGTAATTTGAATTCAGTTGTAGCATCATTCCAGAAAAGTCTAATACTTATTTTATTTTTCAACTGCGGGTTAAATGTTTCTTTCTCTTTAACCATAAATGCAAAAAGGACTGCAAGCAGAGAAGGAACAACCGCAACAAAATAAATTAGAATATAATTACCGGTAAAAAAATTGAGAAGTATTAATGCAGTCACTGGTCCTAATACAGCGCCAAGAGTATCCATGCCGCGATGAAAACCAAAAATTGCACCTGTATTATTATCGGATGCTGCTGCCAGAAGAGAATCGCGCGGAGCTGTTCTAATTCCTTTTCCAATTCTATCAATCACACGCGAAGAAATTACTGTTGGAATAAACGGTAGAAATCCCGGCAACGGTTTAGCAATTGCAGAAAGTGTATAACCAGTTTTTACAAATATCGATCGTCTTTGAATCTTATCCGATAAAAATCCGAAATACCCTTTCAATAAACCGGCGGTTACTTCTGCAATTCCTTCTATCAAACCAATCAGCGACATCGATGCGCCCAATGTTGCAGAAAGGAAAAGAGGTGTAATTGGATAAAGCATTTCACTTGCAAAATCTGTAAACAGACTTACAAAACCTAAAATCCATACTGATTTGGGAATTCTGTTTTTATTTTTCATTTAGTCAAAAAGAAATTTCTATGGTGCAATTTAACAGATTTCTATTGACAATTTGAACACAAGTTCTAACATTAGTAGTGAACATTTCAATAAATGGCAAATCGACGAACTGTATTTATCGGAATTCAACAAAAATTAAAGTTGGATTTTAAGAAGGAGGAGAAGATGGAATTTTTTGAACTTCATCCAGTAACACCGCAATTAAGATATATTAATATGGCAGTTGATGTTTTGAAAAAAGGCGGAGTAATTATCTATCCTACAGATACTGTATATGGAATAGGATGCGATATTTTTAATAAAGAAGCTCTTGACCGTGTTTATCAAATAAAACATGAAGCCGGGACAAAATTATTCAGTTTTATTTGCCCCAACCTTAAAGATATTTCCAAATATGCAAAAGTATCCGACTATGCATATAAGACAATGAAAAAGTTACTTCCCGGTCCTTACACTTTTGTTTTACCCGCAGCAAAAGAAGTCCCCAAAAAATTATGGTCTAAAAGAAAAACTGTAGGCATAAGAGTTCCGGATCATAAAATAGCTTTGTTACTTGCCAGAGAATTGGGAAATCCAATCATAAGCACATCCGTAACAAAAAGAAAAGGTGAACTGCTTTTTAATCCGGATGAAATAAAAGCAATTTTTAATTCTCAGGTAGATTTAATGTTATCGAGCGGTCCATTAGAAGGAAAGCCGTCGAGTATTATCGATTTAAGTAAAGAGAAGCCCGAAATAATACGCGAAGGTGCCGGTGATGTTGGTATATTTATGATTTACTGATTGGTAGATAAAGAAAAAGTTTTGGTAAGGATAAATATTTCCCATTCACTTCCATTTGTATGGAATGACTTTGTTTGTTACGGTTAAAAATTTCTGCTGCATTCAATTTTTAACCGATCCAGATTTCAGAAGTTGATGAATAGTTATTCTCGGAACTTGCTGACCTGATATTACTTTGAGTACGGATTTTTCTATGTCTTAAATCCTCAACCGGTTCCGGTACATCAGGCACGTATGTTTTCATCATTTCTTTACTAATTGAATACGCTTTTTTACCCTTAGTTTTTTTGTTTTTAACGGAAACCAGTTTCAATTTAGACCCTAGATTACTTGCACTATTGCCGCGCATAATAACCTCCTTAATTTACAAGATTCGATAACCTGAAGAGAATAGTATGTGGAAAAATCTGAAGCTAATATAAAAAAAAAGGGACTCCCTTTTAAGGGAATTAGGAATCCCTTTTAATTACAATCTATTCTTAAATTTCTTTATGAACCAGAGTTGAAGATGCTTGCGCTGTCGGAAAAACTATCATTTGCGCAATGTTCACATGTTTAGGTCTGGTTGCAACATAAACAACAGCATCGGCAATATCATCGGGTGAAAGCGGAGTGTAACCTTTATAAACTGCATCTGCTTTCTCTTCATCGCCATAGAACCGTACTTTACTAAATCCGGTTTGAACAAGTCCCGGATCGATAGTACTGATACGAATATTTTTATCCATTACATCCATTCGTAATGATTTTGTAATTGCGGCAACAGCATGTTTGGATGCACAATAAACCGCACCGCGCGGATATGCTTCGTGTCCGGCTATTGAGCCGATATTTATTATGTGACCTTCTTTCCGTTCAACCATTTGATGTATGATAGCATTAGTAACATAAAGTAAACCTTTGATATTAGTATCAATCATTTCCTCCCAGCCATCCGGATTATCTTCATAAAGTTTATTCATTCCTCTTCCCATACCGGCATTGTTAATAAGTATATCAATCTTCTTCCACTCATCGGGCAAGGACTTAACAGCATCATCAACTTCTTTTTTCTTAGTCACATCTAATTGAAACGAATAAACATTCACGTTGTATTTTTTCTTGATATCATTTGTAATTTCATCAACCAGGTTTTTTCTACGTGCACTTATTAGGAGATCTGCACCTTCTTTTGCTAAAGCATAAACACAAGATTTTCCGATACCGGAAGTAACACCGGTAATCAATACTTTTTTCCCATTTAACGATTCCATTACACCTTCCAATTTTTGTTACGTAAAATTATGTTCAAATATGGAATTCTCAAATTTTATATCATAAAAAAATTTTCTTGATAGCCGATAGTCTTTATTAGACAAAGCATCCAGAATTTTTTATCTTGCGTTCAGGGTTGTCATTCAATACGTTAATTAATTATCACTCCAACAAATCATTAATATTTATTTGGAAAGGGAAAGAAATAACCAGAATTCTGCACTATTGGAAGAACAGTCAGGTACAAAGTTATTCTGTTATCATTGCGGTGATGAATGTACCGACGAATTAATTAGTATTAAAGAAAAAATTTTCTGCTGCAACGGTTGTAAAACCGTTTACGAAATTCTAAATCAGCACGACCTGTGTAATTATTATTCAATAGAGAACTCCCCCGGCTTAACAAAAAAATATTATGTAAAACGCAACCTCGATTTTCTTGATGACCTCTCTGCTAAAGAGAAATTTATTGATTTTACTGATGGTAAAATTTCAAAAGCGACATTTACAATTCCACAAATGCATTGTAGTTCCTGCATCTGGATTCTAGAAAATCTTTATAAGCTTAATCCGGGAATTATTTCCTCACAGGTTAATTTCCTTCAGAAGAAATTGTTCATCAACTTTTCTGAAGAAAAAACCGGTTTAAAACAAATTGTGGAGCTTCTAGATTCAATCGGTTATGAACCGTTGCTAAATCTTGAAGAGAAACAGGAAGAAAAAGTAAAGGCAGAGAATAAAAATCTTTATTATAAAATAGGGATTGCGGGATTCTGCTTTGGCAATATAATGCTGTTAAGTTTTCCGGAATACCTATCGATAGGAACAGAAGAATTGCCGGAGATGAAAAGAATTTTTGCTTATATAAATATTCTGCTTTCACTTCCGGTTTTTTTCTACAGCAGTCTGGATTATTTTTCGTCTGCATGGAAAGGACTTAAGAAAAAAATCGTGAACATAGATGTACCAATTGCCCTTGGTATTCTTGTCCTTTTCATTAGAAGTATTATCGATATCCTGTTTTTGAATGGAGCCGGTTACCTGGATTCTTTAAGCGGACTTGTATTCTTTCTTCTTATCGGGAGATTATTTCAAAACAAGACTTACGAAACACTTAACTTCGAGAGAAATTACAAATCCTACTTCCCTATCTCTGTTACAATTAGAAAAGGAAATATAGAAACGACAATTCCCGTTGAAAAACTGGAGACCGGAACACGCATCATTATACGTAATAATGAACTGATTCCGGCAGATTCAATTCTAATAAAAGGTAATGCCAATATTGATTATAGTTTTGTAACGGGTGAATCAATTCCGGTTTCGAAAAATACCGGCGAGATGATCTATGCCGGCGGAAGACAACTTGGTGGTGCAATTGAACTGGAAACAATTAAAGAGATCTCGCAAAGCTATCTTACGCAATTATGGAACAGCAAGGCATTCAGTAAAGAAGATGAATCAAGGATAGTTTCGCTTGCAAATTCCATCAGCAAACATTTTACATTTATCGTTCTATTTATAGCTATTGCCGGTGCAATTCACTGGCTGATTGTTGACGCAGCACTTTCATTTAATGCGTTTACGGCTGTATTGATTGTTGCATGCCCCTGTGCACTTGCTCTTTCAACCCCGTTTACATTAGGGAACACACTCAGAATTT
>JAGXSM010000003.1 GCA_018333725.1 Melioribacter sp.
ATGCAACAATGAAGATTACATTATTTTTCTGTGCAGGTGCTATATATGTAAATCTTCACAAAGAAAATATAAGTGAGCTAAACGGTATTGGTAAAGTAATGCCGTGGACGATGGCAGCATTTACAATTGGTTCTTTGGGACTCGCCGGAATTCCGCCAATTAACGGATTTATTAGTAAATGGTTTTTGGGTGTCGGAGCATTACAGGCAAATATGAGCATTGCATTAATAATTTTAGTACTTAGCGGATTACTGAATGCAGGATATTTTTTCCCGATTATTCACCGCGCATTTTTCCGTGAAGGTAAAAATCTTGAGGGTCATAAAGAAGCATCCCTATTAATGGTTCTACCAATTGTAATAACAGCATTTCTATCATTATTGTTTGGACTGTTTCCTGATCTCTTTTTTAATTTCTTTACTACGGCAGTTAATATCTCGAACAGTGTATTGGGAGGATTTTTAAGATGATAAAATTACATTGGATACTACTTGGTGTAATTACTTTGATTTCTATTTTAGCAGATTTTGTTTTTCTTGCTGATTACCCAAATAAACATTGGTGGAGTTACATCCCTGCGTTTTATATCATATGGGGATTTATTGGATGCGTTGGAATAATCTATATATCAAAATGGCTCGGTAAGATTTTTTTACAGAAGAAAGAGGATTATTACGATGCCGGTTGAGATGATGATTCCCCCCGCATTATATATGATTGCCGGAGCTTTGATTCTACCGATGCTTCCTAAAAATTTACGTGCTGGAATCTTTATTTTATTTCCGATGATTGCACTCGCAGTAATTTGGTCTTTACCGGATGGATATTTAATAAAAACTACTTTTATTGGTTACGAATTAATCATTATTGAAGTAACCAGACTTACAAGAATATTCGGAATTATTTTTTCGTTAATTGCAGTTATCGGCGGTGTCTATTCATATCATCAAAAAGAAGTTGGGCAGCAATCGGCAGCGTTATTATATGCTGGTGGTGCCCTTGGTGTTACATTTGCCGGAGATTATTTTACACTCTTCATCTTCTGGGAATTAATGGCTGTTGCTTCAACCTATCTTGTTTGGGCAAGGAGAAATAAAGAATCTGAAAAAGCCGGAATGCGATATCTTCTTGTGCATTTATTTGGAGGTTCATTACTTCTAACAGGTATCTTGATTCATGTAGGTCATACAGGTTCATTACTTATAACTCGCTTAATACCGGACGGTTCGGTTTCCAGTTGGTTAATTCTTGCCGGTGTTGCTCTCAATACTGCAATCCCTCCATTTCATGCATGGCTTGCAGATGCGTATCCAAAAGCAACAGTTACTGGGGCAGTTTTTCTTAGTGCGTTTACAACCAAATCTGCTGTACTTATTCTAATAAAAATTTTCAGCGGGTGGGAAGTTTTAATTTTCCTCGGCGTAATGATGGCATTGTATGGAGTTGTTTACGCAGTGCTCGCTAATGATATCAGAGAAATTCTTGCTTATCATATTATAAGTCAGGTAGGATATATGGTTGCCGGTGTCGGTATAGGAACCGAGATGTCCATTAATGGAACTACTGCTCATGCATTCAGTCATATTCTTTATAAAGCATTATTATTTATGGGCGCTGGTGTTGTTCTGCAAACAACCGGTCGAAGTAAGCTTACAGAATTGGGAGGTATTGCTAAAAAGCAGTCTGTTACATTATGGCTTTATATGATTGGTGCATTTTCAATTTCCGGTTTCCCGTTGTTTAATGGATTCATAAGTAAATCTATGGTAGTTGCTGCTGCAGGTGATGCTCACTTCGAAACTGCAATGTTATTACTTTTATTAGCATCGGTTGGTACATTTTTACATACAGGGCTAAAGTTGCCATATTTTACCTGGTGGAATAAATCGAAAGAAGAAATTTTACCAACAAAACCCCCTATAAATATGCATGTCGGTATGGCAATGGCAGCATTCTTCTGTATATTGTTTGGTGTTTATCCTTCATTGCTTTATAATTATCTGCCATTTGCAGTAAACTATGAACCATATACACTTTATCATTTAACCGAATCAGTTCAAATACTAACATTTACATTTATAGCTTTCTGGCTCCTTAGAACTAAACTTGCAGGCGAACCGACAATCGCAATTGATACTGACTGGTTCTATAGAAAACCCGCTAAATTAATTGAAAGAATTTTTGTTGATGGTGTAACTTTCATTTTCGATTATGCGGAAAAAGTTTCATTGAAGGTTGTTGATTACTTCGTCCAGTTTGGCAGGAATCCTCTTGCAATTTTCTTCAAAGAAGAAAGAGGAACAGATTACCATGCCGATCAGCACAGGGCAAGTACTCAATTATTAACTGTCTTAATAGTTTTCAGTTTTGTTCTATTTGCTTTAGTAAGTTTGATTATGTAGTCGAATAATATTTTTCATTCATCACTTTCACCGATCAGATTATTCTTTCATATCGGTACATCTTTGTTTCGCATATTCTTATCTCAAGAACTTTGTTTTTTGTCACATTTACGATGACAATCGTTTCATAGTTTCTATTAAAAAATTCTTTGCATTGATGTTATAGATTGCGTTTGAGAGTTAGAGATTATTTGAAAAAGTACTTCAAAAAAATGAATAAGAAAGTTGATTAGAAAAATGATGAAACCGGATTACAATAGTAATAACCTGAAAGATTTAGTAGGAATTTATAAGAGCGAAGGCAAGTTATTTATCAGTCTATTTTTTCTTGTTCAAAATTTAATTTCAAAGTGAAGGTGCCGTAGTCACACCTTCCAGGCAAATGGGTATGGTTGCTAACCCCTCTGCAATTCATACCCAGATGCTTTTTAAAACATATCTAAGATTCCAACAAAAATTTCTTTTCAGATTTTGAATATCTTGCTTTTTAATTCATCTGCCGGGGAATTAGTGTTTATTCTATTCATTGTTTCTTTAAGAACTCCTAAGGAACGCTGGCTGAGTAAATCGATTTTTATCAATCCTAAGTCTTCAATTGGATACATATCCGGTTGAGTGATAATCAATCCTAACCCTTTATTCTTTGCATACTCAAGAGCTACATAATTAGTGATCGGGTTCTGTGTAATTACAATTCCTGATGGATGGATGCTAAGATGTCTTGGAAAACCTGAAAGCTTTGAAGCAATTTCAATTATTGTTTTCCATGGTTCGTTCTTAAAATTTAGTGAGCGTGTCTCCGGAAATTTCTCAGCGATGTTTATAAGATTCTTTGCGCTTGTCCACGGAATGAATTTGCTGTACTTCGAGATTTCCCCTTCAGAAATTCCGAATACTTTAGCAACCTCGCGGAAAGCGGAACGTGCCCGGAATGTAACCGTTGTAGAGATCATCGCAACTTTATCGTAACCGTATTTTTCGTAAACGTACTTAATAATTTCATCCCGTTCTTTCCATGAGAAATCGAGATCTACATCCGGGGGAGAGAGGCGTCCGCGATTCAGAAACCTCTCGAAATAAAGGTTATATTTTAGCGGATCAACTTCTGTAAATCCGAGACAGTAGGAAACCAGACTGTTTGCAGCCGAACCTCTTCCGATGTGCATCATACCGCGGCTTTTCGCCTCGCGTATAATATCCCAAACTATAAGAAAGTAATCGCAGAACCCCATTTCGTCAATCACTTCCAGCTCGTATTGAAGCCGTTTTACCGCAGCATCGGTTATCGGTTTGTAACGTTCCTGTAATCCGTTGAATGCAATCTTCCATAAAAATGAAAATGCCGATTCTTCTGGCGGAAGAGGGAATACAGGAAATTTGTAACGACCGATATCAAGATCTACATTACACGATTGAGCAATCCGTTCGGCATTCCAGACTGCTTCGGGGAGCGAACGCCATTCCTTTATTAACTCATCATGTGTCTTTAAATGATATTCTTCGTCAATGGTCATTTCGCTTGTGAGATTCTCAAGCGTTGAATTAAGCTTTATTGCTGTTACAACTTTGTGAAGAAGGAAGTCGTCCGGCTTAATGAAATACGCCGGGTGAACAGCAACAATCTTCAGATTATTAACTTTGGAAAATTCATATAGTTCGCGTGTTCTCTTCTTACTTTTTTTTGTGATTGTAAGTTCAAGAAAAAGATTCTGCCTTAGTGCAAGATCAATTTTAATCTGTTTTAATAGATCAATAGAAGAAGTAAGCACAAACAGGTTATGAATCGGTTGAACGAATAAATCTGTAATTGCAAAGTTCTCTTTAAGTTTACGAGTGGTTATAAATTTACAAAGCTGCGAATACCCTTCGTTGTTCTTTGCTATGAAGATCGCATTCAGGTTCTTGTTTTTGGGATCATCAATCCATGCACCGGGAAGCGGTTTGATGTTATTCTCTTTAGCAATTTTATAGAATTGAATAAGTCCGTACATCGCATTAGTATCGGTAAGAGCAACAAACTGGCTTCCCGATTTCTTGGCGAATGTTACAAGTTCTTCAACCGGAATCATCCCTTCCAGCAGTGAATAATTAGAGTGTGCGTGAAGTGTAAACATGGTATTGATCAGCTATGTTGTTGTCGAAAAAAATAGAACAATTCTTTTTTAAGTGACCAAAAAGTAATGTTCAATTAAAAAATCTGTGTAAATCAGTTTTAATCTGTTTTATCTGCGGCCTATTTTAATATAAGTGATTACTTTTTGGTAATCCTCATTACAAAGAAAACCTTGTGCTAATTAGAGCCGGTTTCGGATTTACCAATCCGTATCGCATCAAAACCGTACTTATCACGTATCTTCATTACGGCTCTTAACATCCGTTTACGAATCGTATCATTATCCTCAAATAAAATACATTGTTCTGTATAGTGGTTTAGTTTGCTTAAATGAATTCCAATAAGCCGTATCCCGACTCTTCTTGTAAACGATTTTTCGAACAGATCTTTCGCAACCTCAAAAACCACTTTGTCGTCGTCGGTCGGTTCAATTGTCTTTGCACGTGTTAACGTAACAAAATCTGTATAGCGCAGCTTTATGGATATCGTTGAAGTCTGCCAGTTTTCATTCCGCAGAAGCTGGCATGCCTTGCTGACAAGTTCAAAAAGTATTTCTTCAATTTTTGTTCTGCTTATAATGTCCTTATCGAATGTTGTTTCCTTGGAGATACTTTTCCGTTCGTGTTCGGTTACAAGAATATCATTTCCTTTGCCGTTGGCTTTCTCCCATAATTCCGTTCCGAACTTACCGAGCAGGGCTGATAAATAATCGGGGGATGCTTTTGCAATATCGCCTACAACGCTGAATCCTCTGGAACGAAGCATCGGAAAAGTTGCCTTGCCAATACCCGGTATTTTCTCTATAGGAAGCGGAGCTAAAAAGTCTTTCTCGCCGCCCGGTGGTACAAATGTAATTCCCCTCGGCTTTTTAAAGTCCGATGCAATCTTTGCAATTGTTTTATTGGATGCTATACCTATAGAGCTTGGAAGGTGAAACCGGTCCCAGATTTCATTTTGCAGCTTTTCGGCAAATTTGGCCGGCTCGCCATAAATCTTTTCACAACCGGTAAAGTCGAGGTAAAATTCATCAATCGAAGCTTGCTGTACAATAGGGAAATAACGCTCTAAAAGGCGTTTTACGGCTCTTGAGAACCGTCCATACTCTTTCCCATGTCCATGCAGATAAATGCCCTGGGGACATAATCTAAAAGCGTTTCTGATGGGCATAGCCGAATGAAGTCCGAACCGCCGGGCTTCGTAACTGCAAGCGGCTACAACACCGCGTCCGTGCGGATCTCCGCCTACAATAACAGGTTTTCCTTCCAGTGATGGGTCTAAAATCCTCTCTACCGAAACGAAGAAGGCATCCATATCAAGATGAAAAATGGTCTTCATATAAATTTTTAATTAGCCGTTTTTAGCTATTGACTTTGTTTCCGCCAAATTATAATATAGTGCACAAATGTTCACTATTAATATGAAAAATTCCCACTTAACAAGCAATACTCTTCTTCTGGATATGTCGGTTTACAAGCTGCCGAATAGTAAAGATCATTCCAGAATCTTTGATGCTGTTCCTAAAATTGTAAAGGGAACTGGCTTCAACATATTCGATTATTACAAAGTGTTTAAAGATGAAGAAACCAAAAGGATAATAAGGGAAGGGGAAACGATAGGGTGCTTTTATATCGAGAGCCCCGGAATGCGTTCGCTTCTGCGCAGAACCGACTGCGATACTTTTGAAATGCTTACGGCTGTTTCATCCGTGATTCGTCCCGGAGTTGCGGAATCGGGTATGATGAAGGAATTTGTAGAGAGACATAAGGATCCTAAGCGTAGGAAATATCTTGTGCCGGAAATGGAAAAGTATCTGGGCGAAACATATGGCGTAATGGTCTACCAGGAAGATGTTATAAAAGTTGCCCATCACATTGTGGGTTTAACTCTGGAAGAAGCTGATTTGCTGCGGAGAGCGATGAGCGGAAAGATGCGTTCCCACAAAGCAATGAATATGATTGTTGATAAATTTTTTGCGTGCTGCAGAGAGAAAGGTTATTCCGAAGAAGTATCGCAGAAGTTATGGAAGCAGATCGAATCATTTGCAGGTTATGCATTCTGTAAAGCTCACAGCGCTTCGTTTGCACTTCTATCGTTTCAGGTTGCCTACCTTAAAGCTCATTACCCGGCGGAATTTATGGCGGCAGTGCTTAGTAACCGGGGCGGATATTATTCGGCAGCGGTATATATATCCGAATCACAACGGCTTGGAATAAAAGTTTTAATGCCGTCTGTTAATAAGAGTGTGTATGAATATACGGGAAGCGGAAAAGAAATAAGAATCGGTTTGATGGCAATTAAAAATCTTGAGAAGAATGTAATTGATAAAATTATTATGGAAAGGGAACGGAGAGGAAAATATTTATCGTTGGCAGATTTTCTTAAACGGACACAGCTAACTTATGAACAGACGGAGATACTTATAAAGTGCGGTGCAATGGATTGCTTGGGGCAGACTCGCCCAACTTTACTCCGGCTTGTAGATATCTATTTCAGTCACAGGAAATTAATCCTTGGTAGCGGATCGGATTTGTTTGAGAACGAAACTGTTAAGCTTGAGAAGGAGGTTGTTACACAGCGTCAATTTAGCGCAGATGAAATGTGTGTTCACGAATATGAAGCATTCGGTTATATGATAACCAAACACCCGCTCGAATTTTTTGCTGAAGAGATTGGTTCGCCCGGTGTTGTGAAAGCATCGGAAATGACGAAGTATCATAATCGTATTGTTAAGATGATCGGATGGTATATGACTTCGAAGAGGATTAAGACAAGTAAAGGGGAGATAATGAAGTTCCTTTCGCTCGAGGATTTATCGGGAACGTTTGAAGCGGTTATTTTTCCCAAAGCATATCAGAAGTATGCCGAGCTTACTATTTCGATGGGTCCTTATCTTGTTGAAGGACGCGTTGATGCTTTGAACGGAAACAACATAATTGTAGAAAACCTTTCGGTTATGGCAGCAGAGAAGGCGAGATCGATAACACAGAAAGACCGTACGTCAACCGATTTCTTCGGTGATGCAGAAAAGCCGCTTGAGTTCGATGAAATTTACCTTGTTAATTCACTCGATAAAGAAAAACTAATTCAAGCTTATCTTTGACAGGCGGGGATAAGCTTTAAGAGTTGTTTCCGGAACATTCACTTTAATTCTTTCTTTCAAAAGGTGAATCAGCTCGAGTGCATTTGCTACGGCATTTCCTTGTGGGTGATTATTCAATATCACAAAAACTTTTTTAACGGTGTCCAGCACTTCTTTAATTTTCTGCTCAATCTCTAAGAGTTCACCCGGTGAATAAAGGTAATTATATCTTTCACTTTGTTCTTCATAAGACTGATCCTTACCGAATTTACGCAATGACCCTTTCCATGCTTTTGTATTACGACCATGAAAACGGATGTAAAGGTTGTCACCGGCTTTAACAGGTTTGAATTCAACTGCTTCGCCGATTACCGGCTGATCTATTGTGCAGAGAGAACTATTATTGTTTTCAAGAAAATCGAAAAAGCGCTGAATGAACCACGACTTGTGTCTTACTTCAATAAATTTTTCGTACCCGGCAAAGATATCAATAAGCTCTTTAACATGGTTCGCGTTTTCTTTGTTAAGAACGAAAGAATATGGGAACTGAATTAGTAATCCACCTAATCGGCTTTCGGTGTTTAGTTTATTCAGGTTCAATTTTACTGATTGAATTTGTTCACCTGAAAATTTCTTCTTATGAGTAAAATCCTGATGTAGTTTTATCGTAAAAAGGAAATCGTTTCTATCTTCTACTTTTTTAATCCATCCATCAACAATCTTTTGATTGATATAAGTGTAATAGCTCGAGTTTACTTCCACAACATTAAAGTACTGCGAATAATATTCAAGCCAATCGAAACCTGACGATTGAGTCTGAGGATAAAATGATGGAATCCAATCCTTATATGACCACCCGGCAGTACCAATAAATAATTTTTCCATTACGCTTTTAGAATTATGAAAATCTAATTGCTATATTAAAGAGAGAGAATCAAAAAAGAAAGAAATAAATATGTGTGGCAGATTCGAAAATAAAGTGAATGAAAATATTTTCATTCAACTCTTTAAGGAAATGAATATCGACCTGATAGTAGATGATTCAATCAAAAAGAATAAAAAAGAGAATATTGCACCGACTGATAAAATTTATGCAATTCGTTTACTGAACGGCGTTTTCACTCTATCATTATTGAATTGGGGAATTAAGTTTAAGGAGGATTCCCCGCTCATTTTCAACAGCAGAATTGAAACAATAAAGGAAAAGAAATACTGGTTTACTCTATTCGATAAATATAGATGTATTGTACCTATGAGCGGATTTTACGAATGGAAGAAGGAAGGTACAAGAAAAATTCCACACAGAATATTTTTGCCCGTTCAGGAAATATTCTTCGTTCCGGCTCTTTATTATACAGATAAACAGAACAACCTCTATACTTCTTTAATAACAACCTTGCCTAATAAATTCATAAAATCAATTCATCACCGTATGCCGGTAATACTTGATATTAAAACCGCAACAAAATATTTGAGCAACGAAACGAATAAAAATTTAGAGCTATGCATTCCATTGAATGACTCAACACCAATGGATGCAGAAGTTGTTAAGCTTTAATTCGGATATTAAGAAAGGGGAAAGTAATCCAGATGGAATTACGTTCCCCTAAATTGTTAGAAAGCAGAAATTACGCCAACTGCCAATTGAGCATAGTCTTTCTTAAAATTATATGTAAGTTCGCCAATCAATCTAATGTTTCTTCTAAGCATATATCCTAAGCTTAAAGTTCCCGACTGATATTCCAATGCTTTTATATCTGAATTAACCCAATTATATAAAGCAACTCCATACCATTTACTTTCATCACCTTTGGGTGTGTAGATTAATTCTGCAAATCCTCCATCAGATTTTATATTTGTAGAAAATGCTGCCGGTTTATCATCTACGCGGGACATATATTGGAAATTGAATTCAAGTTGGTCTTTAAGTTTAAGTGTTAAATCTGGACCTATCATTCTAAATGAATTATCAAACTCAAAACCGATATTATCTTTAAGTTTTTCTTTACCGAAATAGCCGAAGACCCCGATTCTGAATTCCTCTGTTACATCCTGTGAAATTCTAGCTAAAAGGTTTTTGTATTTATCATTATCAAAATTTCTAAAAGGATTAGCTTCACCAATTCCGCTTCCATTCAATATTTCCAGTGTAATATCTGTACTTGTTGGTAATCCATAAGTAAGCATAATTCCTCTATCGTATGTAAGATCTGTTTTAGAAAATCCGGCTTTAGTTTTATATATCTGATAATCCTCAAAAGTCAATCTTAGCTCGCGCTTGAATAAAGGATCCGATACTTGAAATTGTCCTACGTACATATCAAGGTCTGTTCCAAACAAATCGTTAAACATAATAAATGCATCTTCAATACCGGCTACTTCTCCGCGCTCACTAAAAAAGAAATAGAAGTAATATGCTATGTCTTTAGTTAATGAACCGCCGGAAAGAAATTTTAACAGGTATGGTGCTGTTAAATCAAATTGATTTGTGTTCTTGTTGTTGTAAGTTGCATATCCCTCAAGTCTTAATGCAACAGGAATTTCTCTTAATAATGAAAGTTCGTCATCTCCTGTTGGTAAGAAATATCGCGGTGCATCTTTATCAGATAATGCGAATCCGTTACCTGCAAATTCCTCGCCGTAAGGTTTTAGTTTTGGAAATGGGGAATGACATGTCTGGCAACTCATATTATATTTTCTTGCGAAGGAGGGAATACCAAATGTGGTTTCGAATAATGAAAAGAAAATTATTAATCCGATCGATATAAATATTATTTTTTTCATTTTATCACCTATGGAAGAATTGTAATTGAGGTTGATTGTTCATTTATTTTTACAATTTCAGATTCACTTTCCGGTACTTTCAAGAAATCTGCAACAGGTTTAACAAGAAGCTGATAATTAAGCACGGCTTTAACGTATAATTTACCGGGCGGCAGATTATTAGGTAAATGAAATGTGAAAGTTTCGGTCTTAGTTTCTCTCGGTCCAATTCTATAATCAACTCCTAAGGATGCTGTATTCCATTGCTGCATAGTCATTCTACCTTTCGGATCGAAGTAGGGCATACGAAAGATTCTATTTCCAACAGGAACTCCATCGCGCTGAACACCTTCAAAATCGGGTTTATCAAGTGCTATACCCATATCCTGGTATGCTAAAACATTACTTGCAATTGTGTATTCTTCTCCGGCAAAATTTTTCTTATCAACCGGTAAATGATAAACATTACCTTTTTCATCAGTTGCTTCTACATTAAGCCAGACAATTCTATCCTCAACGGAACCGGATGGAAATTTGTGTCCGGTTTTCTGATTGAATAAGGCAACGGTAAACTTAACAGTTTCACCCGGCTCTGCTTCATTAAGATCAGGATAAATTCTCAATTCGATTACACCTCTAAGTTTTCCTTTATCATGCGCACCATGAAATAAATGTAATCTTGCATCAGGATATTTTATTCCCATTGATGCTGTTTTAAATTCTGCTTTTGGCATATGACAATCCTGGCACTGAACTCCTTCTTTGTAGTAAGGTCCTTCTTTCCATTCGAGATGAGTAGATTTAACCCAAACATCGAATGGACTTTTTTCGTTGTGGCAAATTCCGCAGAAGTCACCGGTTTTCATTATCGGGTTAATTTCAATTTCATGTGCGGGTGACATAATTTCACCTTTACGTGATGAATATTTTGTTTTACCGGGATTCATTATGTAATTAAAATTATAAGGTGTATCTCCGCTAAATCCTGTAATACTATGGCATACTTCACAGGAGACAGATTCGTTAGCACGCGAATTCATTTTAGGAAGTGGGGGAGGAACATCACCTGCTAAATATGCAATAGGTGAGTGACAGCCGTT
>JAGXSM010000004.1 GCA_018333725.1 Melioribacter sp.
CAATGAACGTTCTTTTATAAAAAAACAACAAAATTTAGTCTACTCAAAACTAAATGCGAATTTTTCAGATGTTTCTGAAAATAAATAAAAAATAAAAAGCTGGATAAAAAATGAGCAATAATCAATTTGAAAATCAAAAAAGTCAAATGAAAGTTGGAAGCTCTTTATTTGATCTGTTCGAATTAATAATCAACTATAGAAAATTTCTTTTTTTATTTATCTTCATAGTGACAACAGGTGTTACAGTTTATGCATTGCTATCGCCTAAATGGTATAAATCAACTGCCTCGGTTTTGCCAGCTGAAAGAAATGATTTGCTTTCTAGTTTATCAGGACTTTCCAACCTGGCAAAAGGATTTGCAGGAGGTGGAGGGCTTGCTGCTCTTACTGGCGCTAATACCGAATCCGATAAATATATTGCCATACTTAAAAGCGGGACGATGACAAATGATGTTATAAAAAAATTCGACCTGATAAAAGAATACGAACGGGAAGGAGATTATTACGACAAAGTAGTTAGTGACTGGGAAGATAACCTTGAACTCGAGGTTCAGGATGAAGGAAATCTTACAATATCGGTTTACAGCAAGCATCCTCAGAAAGCTGCTGATATGGCAAATTACCTTGTGACAAAACTGAATGAGATTAATACTGGCCTCAGTGTCACCAACGCTAAAGCTAACAGGGAATTTGTTGAAAAAAGATATCTTCAGAATATCGGCGATATAAATAACCTTGAGAATGCAATGAAGTCATTTCAGGAAAGGTATGGCGTAATCGCTATTCCCGAACAGCTTGAAGCCACTGTTAAATCTATGTCTGAAATTTATGCTGAGCTTTATAAAAAAGAGATCGAGTTAAATGTGTTTAAGCAAACATATGGTAAAGAACACCCAATGACTTTAACGGCTGAAATAGAAATGAGCGAAGTAAAAAAGAAGATTGATATGCTTAACAAAGGAACAGATGCTTCACAAAAAGATGTAAAACTTTTAATACCATTTAAACAAGCACCCGAACTAGGTAATGAATATTTAAAGATCTATCGCAACTTAGAAATCCAGTATAAAATCCTTGAATTCGTTCAACCACTGTATGAACAAGCCAAAGTTGAAGAAGCAAGAAATACTCCCAGTGTATTGGTTCTCGATTATGCAGGACCGGCAGAACGGAAATCCAAACCAAAAGTACTTCTCTATTTGCTTCTCTCATTCGTAATTTCTTTTTCATTTGCAATGACGTTTGTAATGATCTGGGAAGCTGTAAAAAATCTAAGACGAATTGACCAGGATAGATTCGATAATCTTGTCAAATCTATAAAGAAAGATTTTTTCATCAAGAGTTAAATCATAAGAGATAATCTGAAATTGGCCAGGAAAATGAATCGGGAAAGTAATTCGCTATGGAAAAAATCAATGTTTGTTTCTTTGTCCCAGTTGATAAGATTATTTACAAACGTTTTAATATTTGTCGGTATTGCCCGTCTTTATGGTCCGGAAGAATACGGTCAGTTTGCCATTGCTTATACTCTGGCTACCATCTGTATTGTAATTGCAGATTTTGGATTTGACGTACTTCTTACAACTGAAGTGGCGAAGAACCGCGATCAAGTAGTTATTATCGGTAAAAAGTTTTTCTCAATGAAAATATTGTTTACACTTCTTAGTACAATTATAATGATTCTTATCCCGGGCTTTCGGGTTTTCAGCGAGGGAAGTAGAAGTATTATTTACGTACTTGTTTTCTATATGATCTTTACAACCTTTACAAACTTTTTCAACTCAGTATTCAGAGGTTTTGAAAAATTCGAATATGAAACGAAAATTTCATTCATAACGAACCTAATCCTTCTCGCTTTATTGATTATCCTCGGCTCCATGAAAGTCGATATCGTCCTTTTAATGATCAGTTTTGTTCTCGCAAGATTTGTCGGACTGATAATTTCAATTATTGTATCAAGGAATCTGGCCGGGGCGAATTTCTTACTGTTCGATTTTTCCGGCTGGAAGATTACATTATCCAGTGTTCTTGTTTTTGGAATTCATTTTCTTTTCGGAAACCTCTATTTTCAGCTTGATACGATACTGCTCGGATTATTGCGGGGAGATCAGGATGTAGGCGTATATCAGGTGGCATTTAAAATAATGCTCATGCTCCTTCTTATTCCTGAAATTGCGATTAGTACTCTACTTCCGTTGCTATCTAAATTTTTTGTCTATAACCTTGAATCATGGAGTAATATCGGACGCCTTTTGTTCAAGATACTCTTCTTTATTGCACTACCTGTTTCTGTGCTACTCTATTTTAATTCTGATAAAATAATCTCTATTGTGTTCGGAAATAAGGATTTTTATGAGGCGATTCCTGTATTGCAAATCTTTTCGATTGTTGTGCTACTAAGATTTTCAGTTGAACCATTTGCCTTAATGCTTACAACATCCAATCGGCAAAGGATAAGAATGTATGTAGTCGTAACTGCAACCATCCTCAACCTTATTGTTAATTCATTTGTAATTCCGTATTATGGAATTATCGGAGCTGCCTGGGTATCTGTAGGGATTAACTTATTTGTTGGATTAGGATATATTATCCCGAACAGTAAATTTTTCTTCGCATGGTTTAATAGCATTAAGGTAATAACTCTTCTGGGTCTTGTGATCTTTTCATTTCTTTTAGTCGATTCAACCATAGTAGCAATGATAATCACGCTTTTACTCTATGCAGCCTTGTCGTATTTTTTTGGATTCACGGGATCTGAAAAGTCGTCAATCATAAATAATTTTCTCTTCAGGAGATTCTGATCGTTTGAGTTGGGTATCTGTAATATCGTTCATCGGATGTCTACTTATTATTTTCTATTCGCTACGAAAAAAGGTGGATTTATTTTCACCGGGAAAGATTTTTGGATTCGTCTGGCTACTTGCTATTGGACTGACTGATCTGAAGTTAAGCCGTCTCCAGCATGAGTGGCCGCCAGTCGTTTGGCTTCAGATCCTTATTGGACCATTCACATTTCTACTGGGGGCAGGACTTGTTTATATAAATAAGTTGAATAAAGAAATCTGCACAATTGAAACGATCAGGAATTATCGTGATCAGTTCAATCTGAACACTTCGAGAATTTACTCTTCAATTATTGTACTCTTTCTACTTTTTATATTCGGTTATGGAGTAATTTACTTATATACTGGTGAAATTCCTATCTTCAGTCCGAAACCCGGTGTAGCAAGAGCAAACTTTACTATGTTCGGAATCGGACTTTTCCTTCACAATGTTGTTCTCATTGTACTGTTTACAGTGATTTATTCAATCCTCGTTAAGGAAAAAACCAGTAAGAAATTGTTGCTTGGTGCAATGTCGGTTGTTTCTGTTGGTCTTTATTCACTTACGCTTCAAAGATACCAGATATTTATGACAATCTTACTTGTCATTATACTTCTCTATTACACTACTTATAAAATAAAACTAAGCACAACTCTAATTACCGGTATAGTAATTGTAGTTTTCTTTTTTCTTGTTTCTTCTTTCCGTGCTGGGGAGATAATAATTCTGGTACTTTACAAGATTTCGAAAATGAAATTTTCTCCCGAGTATGCAGTTTTCACTGAACCATATATGTATATAACAATGAATCTGGAGAATTTTGCCAGATCAATAGAGAAAATTGAGGAATACTCATTCGGGTACTATACGTTTGATTTCGTAACGGCAATTACAGGTTTAAAACACTGGATAAGCGAATATTTCTTTATGACGGAAAATCCATATCTCATCAGTAGCTACAACACCTATTCTGCCTTCTGGACTTATTACAGGGACTTTGGTGTGCTGGGGATTTTTGTAATTCCGTTTTTCGGTGGTATTGGTATAAGCTCGCTCTATTATTCATTGCGTGAAAAGCCGACATTATTTAAGATTTCGATTTACGGCATGTTGATTTACGGAGTAGTATTTTCTTTTTTCAACAGTATCTTCGGATTTTTATGGTACGTTTATAATGTTGTGGTACTAATAGTCGTCTTTAAATTTATTTCAAATAAATAAAAACAGAATTGAATCCTTCAGAAAAAATAGTTACCGGAATCTCAAACCGTCCATCGATCGACATCATAATTGTAAATTGGAATTCCGGCGGGCTGCTTAAAAATTGTATTCAATCCATTCCCGCTGCACTGGACGGTTCTTTTAAGCTGAATAGAGTAATAGTTGTTGATAATAACTCATCCGATAATTCTCTCAATTTTGAATTTGATCAGAATCTGCCGATAACATTCATAAAGAATCAGGAAAATTCAGGTTTTGCAAGAGCATGTAATCAAGGGGCCTCCGGTTCAGAAGCGGATTTTCTGCTTTTCTTGAATCCCGATACGGTTCTTTATAGTGATTCATTATCAAAACCCTCCAGATTTCTTGCTGACAATCCGAAGATTGGAATTGTGGGTGTTCAACTAGTTAACGAGGAGGGAGATGTAGCCAGAAACTGTGCTAGGTTTCCTACACCATTTAAAATGATCTATACATCATTCGGACTGGATAAGATTTTTCCGCGAATTTTTCCCGGGCATTTTATGAAAGAATGGGATCATCAATCGGACAGGGAAGTTGACCAAGTAATGGGTTCGTTTTTTATGATAAGAAGAGATTTATTTGTCAGGCTGAAAGGTTATGATGAAAGTTTTTTTGTTTATTTTGAAGATCTAGATTTAGCTCTGAGAGCAAAAAAGCTCGGATACAGTAATTACTACCTTTCCAGTACCAGAATATATCACAAGGGAGGGGGAACTACTGAAAGTATTAAGGCGATGCGGCTTGCGCTGATACTTCATAGCAGTCTGATTTATTGCAAAAAGCATTTTAATATGGTTGCGTATTTATTAATTTTTTGTGCAACTGTGATAGTAGAACCGATGACCCGATTAGTCGATTCAGTTTTGAAAGGCCAACCCGGGGAAATGAAAGAAGTTTTAAAAGGATATAAATTATTGTTCAGGAGATTATCAGCTTAATTACAAAAGCTATACAATGAAAATTTTACTTCTATCCAGATACGACCGCCGCGGATCCAGCAGTATGGTCCGGATGTTTCAGTACTTTCCATATCTCGAAAAAGACGGTTGGGAAATAATTGAGCAACCGCTCCTGAGTTACAGGTATATTAACTATCTTTTTGAGGATGCTCCTGTACCCTATGCTGAAATTATAAAGAATTATTTCAAGAGAATATCACTGCTAATCTCTAAAAGTAGAATTGATATTATCTGGCTTCAACAAGAGGCCTTTCCATGGTTCCCGAAATGGTTCGAGAAAATGCTATTAAAATCGAACATCCCAGTTATTGTCGATTATGACGATGCTTTCTTTCATCGTTACGACCTTCATAGCAATTTATTGGTCCGGAAATTTTTAGGGAAAAAGATCGATAGTGTAATGAACCTTTCGCGCGTTGTCATTGCTGGTAATGAATATCTTGCCGATCGTGCCAGGCTGAATTCTGCCAGACAGATAGAAATTTTTCCAACCGTTGTAAGTCTCGACCGCTTCTTTGTTGGCCCTGAAATTAAGAATGAGAAGTTCGTTATAGGATGGCTCGGTTCTCCTCCAACGGCCAAATACCTGTTATCGATCCATAAGGAACTTAAATCTTTCTGCAGCGATAATGAATCCCGATTAGTCGTGATAGGTTCTAAAGATTTTTCAATGGATGGTTTGCCTGTAGCGATAAGGACCTGGAAAGATGAGAATGAAGTGAAGGATGTTCAGGGTTTTGATATCGGTATTATGCCCCTTGTAGATAGCCCCTGGGAGCGGGGCAAATGTGGATTTAAGTTGATACAGTATATGGCGTGCGCTAAACCGGTTATTGCATCGCCGGTAGGGGTGAACATTGAAATTGTGCAACACGGTGTCAATGGATTCCTTGCCGATACATCGGAAGATTGGATAAATTATTTTACTATTCTGAAAAACGATCCTGAATTGAGAAAGAAGATGGGTTTAGCAGGTCGTAAACATGTTGAGGAGAATTACTCTCTTCAGGCAACAGGGCCCAGATTGGCCAGACTCTTCAAATCCATCTACGAAGAAAAAATGCTGAGGAACCGATGAAGATACTCTACGTAATTACGAAATCTGATATTGGTGGTGCTCAAGTTTTTGTTCTTAATCTCGCAAGGGCTTTCCAGAAAAATGGTGATGAAGTGGAAGTGGTTGCTGGTGACGGTGATTTCCTGTTCAGCGAACTCGATAAGGATAACATCAAATATTATTACCTAAATTCATTAAAAAGGAATTTCAGTGTTTTTAATGCTCTATATTTTGTATTTCAGCTCCGTAATTTGTTGAAAAGCAAAAAATATGATGTTGTTCACTTGAATAGTTCCAATACTCTAATCGGTGCAGCGGCATCTCTCTTCCTAAAAAATAAACCTAAAAATGTTTTTACTTTTCATGGTCTCTCTTTTATCGATAAAAACTTCAACCCGAATTTTATAATTAAATATCTGGCCAAATTCTATTTTAAAATTTTTCTTAAAGCTGTTGATGAGATAATTTTTGAATGCCAGATGAATTACGATGAACTGGCCGGGGAAGGAATGTTTAAAAATGCAAGAATCATTTATAACGGATTAAATCCGGAGGAACTGGAATTCTTGAATCCCGATGAAGCACGGCAATTTCTATCGGATAAGTGCGGGACTGATCTTGAAAATAATTTTATTATCGGTTCTACTGGAAGACTTGCTTATCAGAAAAATTATGAATTCCTGATAAATAATTTTCATTTAATAAAAGAAAAGATACCAGATGCTAAAGTTTTAATTATTGGGGACGGGCAGGATTATGATGAATATAAGAGAATGATAAAGGAGCGGGGCATTGAAATGGATTTTTATCTCCTTGGTGAAATTAAAAATTCTCACCGTTTTATAAACGGATTCGATCTTTTTACACTTACATCGCGATATGAAGGAGTTGCCATAAGTTTGATTGAGGCAATCTATTCCAATACTCCGGTTCTGGTTTCCAATGTGGGAGGAAATCCGGATGTGGTGGGCGGGGACAGCAATCAGCTTTTTGAACTCGATAATTTCGAAGAATACCTCGAAAAATTATTAAAGATACGGCATGAACGGAAAATGATTATTGAGCATAATGCCTCTCTTAGAGTAGATTTTTCTTTATCAAAGATGGTCAATAATTATAAAGAAGTATATTTTGCAACCGGAAATTCCCGGAGATAATCTCGATAATCCTGAATAATTGGAAATGCATGTATAATTCGTTCGAAAATAAAAATATTCTCATAACTGGCGGCCTCGGTTTTATCGGCAGTAATCTTGCTCACAAACTATTGGAGTACGGAGCAAATATTACAATTGTCGATAATCTTAATCCTTTATACGGTGGAAATTTTTATAATCTGGGAAATATAAGAGACCGTGTAAAAGTAGTTATAAGCGATGTGCGTGATTCGGAACTTGTTAAACCGATTATTGAAAAATCCGATTATCTCTTTCATCTGGCTGCGCAGGTAAGTTATATCGATAGTCTCAACATTCCGTTTGAAGATCTTGATGTTAACTCAAAATCTACACTCAATATTTTAGAGATATGCCGTAAGTTCAATCCGGCTATCCGAATTATTTTTTCAAGTTCGCGAATGGTTTATGGAAAAGCCGATAAGTCTCCGATTACCGAGCAGAGTGAAACAAATCCTCTCAGTCTTTACGGAATTCATAAACTGACGTCAGAAAAATATTTGTTGATGTACTACAAGGACTTTGGAATACCTTGTACCATTTTCAGAATTACAAATCCGTTCGGACCAAGGCAGCAGATTAAACATAATAAGTATTCTCTGGTCGGCTGGTTTATTAGACAAGCGATGGAGGATAAAACAATTAAAATTTACGGCGACGGCAAACAGCTAAGAGACTATATTTATATTGATGATATTATCGATGCAATGGTTCTGGCTGCGTCCAGTAAAGAAGCTATCGGAGAAATACTCAATATCGGTTCGGGAAATTCAACAAGATTCTGTGATATGGTGAGCAGTGTTATCTCATGTGTTCAAAAGGGTAGAATGGAATTTATTCCGTGGCCCGATAATTATGAGAAGATTGAAACCGGTGATGTCTCTGTTGATATCTCAAAATTACACAGAATTACTTCATGGTATCCAAAACACTCTATTCAGGAGGGGATACAACTTACCTACGAATACTATAAAAACAATTATTCCTATTATGTCCCGGTTGAGGAGAAGTAGAATTGCAGCACAACTCATTTAAGGTATTTTGCAGAATAATAATCTGCTAGACGGTCCCACGCCTCAGTCTCGCTCCAATTAAAAACATCTCTTATACTATCGGTATTTATTCTCTCCAGTGGCTCGCTGAAATCCGTTTGTTGTAATAATTTAAAATCGCATTTAATATTTAATCGTGATTCCATTTCACGAGCGATCCGCCCTGTGAAAGTCCCCTGTGATTCGGCGTATAAACCTGGATTAGTTTTACTAACCGGATTATTTCCGTTAAACACTTTTTGCAAAAATGATTCATATGCGGTTGCAAGCAGGTCCACATGGATATTATCGCGGATATAATCGGGTGTTTTTACTTCAGGAGTTTTTCCGTTAAACCAGTTCTGAATCAAATAATTTGTAAACCTTGCCTCTTCAAATGGACCGAATGGATTTGGAATGACAAATTTGCCGAGTTTTATTTCTAATGTTGAGCAGTAATAACGCAGGATTTCGTATGTCAGACTTTTGGATAAGCCGTATGGGGAGAATGCGTTTAAAGGTTCTGTCCCGGATCCTTCGTTCGGTTCAAATACGCTTCCTGTATAAACAATCGAATTGCACTTATTCATTTTCAGATGTTCAATAACGCTGAGGATATTATTCGTATTCTGTTTTACCGCATTGGCGATATCGAACTTCATGCTTTTATAATCGGTTACTTCAGAACCATGGTGGCATAAAACATCAATACCCGATTCAATAATATCATTAAATACCGCATCACCGAATCTGGAACCAAAAACTGGAGTTACTTTATCCAGGATAAGCGAGATCCGCTCTTTTCTTATTCCCTCATATTCATCTGGAGAATTTTTTGTGAGTGTGGCAATTACTTCATGTCCTCTGCTGGATAGTTCGCTTGCAAACCAGAATCCTGTAAATGAGCTTATACCTGTTAATAGTATTTTCATTGTTTACACTAAATGATATGAAGGATTGAAATCAGGGTGATTCAAATCTTTATCCGAAATTACCTTCGGCTCTATCGGCCATTTTATGTTAAACTCCGGATCATTATAACGGATGCCTCTTTCATTTTCGGGCGAATAAAATTCAGTGACCAGATAAAATGCTTCTGTGTTTTCTTCGAGGGTTATAAATCCGTGTGCGAATCCTTTCGGGACATACAGCGATAATCTGTTCTCAGCACTCAGCTCTACACCGAACCAATTTTTAAATGTTTTGGATTCCGGGCGAAGATCAATAATTACATCATATAACCGGCCACTTATACAGCGAACTATTTTATCCTCGGACTTTGGAGCGAGTTGATAATGCATTCCTCTCAGTGTGCCGGCGTCTTTACTCAAAGAATTGTTAATCTGAACAATATTATGGCAAAGTCCGTTCATTTCAAATTCTTTAATACAGAATGCGCGTGCAAAGAAACCGCGGTCGTCCCCGCGCTTCTCC
>JAGXSM010000005.1 GCA_018333725.1 Melioribacter sp.
TGCTATTGTTCAATACTTATCTCGATTGTTATTTACTTTTAACATCGAACGGACTATAAAGAGGTATGGCGCAATATGGGGTGCACTTGCACTTACGTCAATTACCTATTTTATTTTTGTTAAAGGTGCTAAAGGAACAACGTTTCTTTCGGAAGAGAGTATTAATTGGATTTATAATCACACAATGACAGTTCTTGGTATTAATTTTCTTTTCTGGATGCTAATTCTTCAATTGTTTTTATGGTTTACAAAATTAAATGTTCTTAGACCAATAGTTCTTGTTGGTACGTTTTCACTTGCGCTTGCATTTGCCGCCAATGATTTGGTAAACTTTATAGGTGTTCCGCTTGCGGGCTTGGCATCATATCAAATTGCTTCCCAAAGTTCTAATCCGCTGGGAATGACAATGGATGCATTGCTTGAACCGGCAAAAGCCAATAATCTTATTTTAATCATTTCTGGTTTTGTAATGGTTGGAACATTATGGTTTAATAAAAAAGCACGAACGGTTACTAAAACGGAAATTAATCTTGGACGTCAGTTTGAGGGATATGAAAAATTTGAGTCGTCGGTTCTTGCAAGAAATATAGTTAGATTATCAATGGGTCTTGGTCAGGCAATAAAAAGCAAAATACCGGCTTCAATTTATGATAGGATCGAAAAAAGGTTCGACACTTCTAAAACGGCACTATCAAAATTTGATAAGCGGGATAAACCAGCATTTGATTTTATAAGGGCGACTGTTAACCTGATGGTTGCCAGCAGTTTAATTTCATTGGGTACTGCTTACAAACTTCCTCTCTCAACAACTTATGTAACATTTATGGTTGCGATGTCTTCATCATTTGCAGATAAAGCCTGGGGGAGAGAAAGTGCGGTTTATCGTGTAAGCGGTGTATTAACGGTTATTACCGGTTGGTTTCTTACAGCGTTCCTTGCCTTTATGAGCACCAGTATTCTTAGTTTGTTAATGTATTTTGGCGGACTTCCGGTTACTATTGCAATTGTTGTGCTTGCATTCTTTTTAATTATCCGTTCAAATGTTCATCATGCAAAGAGAGAGAAAAAAGCTGCTAAGATGGAATCTTCGATTGTGTCTGATGAAAAAACTGCTCTGCTTGATAAACTGGTTGACGACGTTAAACAATACCTTTCTAACGCACACAATATTTATGACGATGTTTACGGAGGGCTTGTAAACGAAAACCGTAAGAAGCTTAAAAAAGCTGTTAAGGAATCGAAAGATCTTGATGAACACGGCTCAATTATTATGGGTAAACTTTTACAGGGCGCCGTATTAATCGACGATACATTTTCTAATGAAGATATGAATTTAGGCAGAACAGTTTCATCTATACGCGATATATCCGCTTCTTTAAAGGACATCTCTAAAATCTGTTTTGATCATGTTGATAATAACCATTCGGGGTTAGCGAAAGATCAAAAAGAAGATTTCAAAGAATTGAAAAATTTGATTACATCAGAATTCGACTTAGTAGCAAGTAAATTCTCCAAGAAAGATTTGTCGAAACTTGAAGATCTTCAGGAAAAAATTCAGGACATAAGAAAATCAATTAGTAGGCTCGATAAAAATCAAATTGCCAGAATTAAAAAAGGGGAATCGAAAGTCAGAACTAATTTGCTCTTTATGAATATTCTATTTAAGACCGAGCAGATTTCGAATAATGTTTCCGAGATTATAAATTTCAATAAAGAATTACTGAAAAAGAATGTTTGAGCTCTGAAATAAAAATGTTATTCTTTACAATTGATTGAAATTATTCGAATTTGGGTGTAAATGAACCGATAATTAATATTATGTTTTTTGTTACTTTTGATTATTTTCGAGTGTAATAATTTCAGAGAGTATGAATATAATGGAAACATCTCAAGAAAAAAATAAGATTAACAATTTCTCCTTTTACATGTTAATGACACTGCTTGGTTTAAGTGTTGCTTTAAGTGTCGGTTACCTTTTCTATGCACTTCTTTTTGGTTGATAATTGCCTATAATAATTAACAACAACAATTCAAGTCAAAATGACTTCTAAAGAATCAGCCCCCTTCAATTTAAAAGAAATTATTAAGGCAATGGGGTTGGTCTTCGGAGATATCGGAACCAGTCCGATTTATACGCTTACAGTAATTTTTCTTGTTACACCCGCAACAAAAGAGAATGTGCTTGGTATTCTATCATTAGTATTCTGGACTCTTATAACGCTGGTAACGGTTCAGTATGCTATTCTTGCAATGAGTTTAAGTCAAAAAGGTGAAGGCGGAATAATTGTTTTGAAAGAAATTCTGAACAGTTATTTGAAGAAAGGAAGGTCTGTTACTGTTGTTGCGTTTCTGGGTTTTCTTGGCGTCTCCCTCTTAATGGGTGATGGTGTAATTACCCCGGCAATTAGTATTCTTTCCGCAGTAGAAGGATTGGAATTAATTCCGGGCATTGGGCATATTCAACAGAATACAATAATTTTAATAACAATAGTAATCACAATAATTCTATTTTCTATTCAATCGAAAGGAACCGATAAGGTTGCATCATCATTCGGACCAATAATGGTAATCTGGTTCTCATCCTTATTTGTTTCAGGATTCTTTTCATTAATAAACAATCTCGAAATTCTAACGGCGATTAGTCCGCATCATGCTGTTAATTTTATGATGGATAATGGAATAGCAGCTTTCTTTGTCTTATCAGAAGTTATATTGTGTGCCACCGGTGGCGAAGCGATATATGCAGATATGGGGCATCTCGGACGTGATCCTATTCGTAGAGCGTGGTATTTTGTTTTCTTTACATTAGTAATAAATTATTTTGGTCAGGGTGCGTTCGCTTTTAATCATGGTTTTGAAAAAAACATTCTGTTCGAAATGGTTAGAACACAGGTAGAGTTTTTATATGTACCATTTTTAATATTAACTCTCTTTGCAACAATCATTGCATCTCAGGCAATGATAAGCGCAATGTTTTCGCTTGTTTACCAGGGAATTAGAACTCATATATTCCCGTTGTTTAAGGTTAAGTACACGTCTACACACCTTAAATCCCAGATTTATATTGGAATAGTAAACTGGGGATTGTTGATTGCGGTTATCTTTATGATATTTTTATTTAAGGCGTCAACAAATCTTGCCGCTGCATACGGTCTTGCAGTAACTGGAACAATGATGATAAGCTCAATTTTAATGCTCTCTATTTTTTCTAAGCAGAATCACAAAGTAAAAGTAATTGGTTCGGGAATTAATCTTATAGTAAATCTGCTCTTTCTATTAGCAGTATTTACAAAAATTCCTCATGGTGGTTACTGGTCAATTGTTATTGCTGCAATTCCATTTTTAACAATAAGAATCTGGATTTCCGGAAACAAAGCAGTTTACCGTTCATTCCGTTCTTTGCCAATTGATACTTATATAGAGAGTTTTAATCAATTATATGAAACGGGAAAAGTTCTGCCCGGCACAGCTCTCTACTTTACAAAAGACCTTCATATGATTCCACCTTATATGGTTCATTCAACTATAAGGGGTAATATTATATACGAACAGAATATTCTCATTTCTATTGCAACTATGGATAAACCGTTCGGTGTTCAAAAATTATTTGTACCGGAAATAACCGATGGTCTATCAGGACTTGAAATACAGGTCGGATACATGGAAAAACTGGATATTATTAATATTCTGAAAGAAGTTGATATCGATTCCAAAGTAATGTTTTATGGTGCAGATGATATCCAGGCAAAGAAACCGTGGTTGAAGATTTTTGCGTTTATTAAAAGAGTCTCTTCTAATTTTGTTCAGTTCCTCGAATTACCATATCAAAAACTGCATGGCGTTATTACAAGAATTGAGATATAGTATTCAATTGAAAATATCCTGAATTTATTGTAAGATTAGACACACGAAAGCCGGTACTTTTTTCTTCGAAGGAGAAATTAATGACACGGCAAGTTAAATATATTCTACTCCCTTTACTCTCAATACAATTTACTCCTTATAGCATCAGTATAACATGAAGACTGAATATCTAAAATCAATATTACTGTAATTTGATACGGGGAGAAAATTATGAAAACAAAAATATTTTTTTTGATGATAGTCTCGGCGGCAATTGTATCGAGTCTTTTTGCACAACAGGTAAAGTATTGCCAGATGATTGGGAAGGATGTTAACGACATTATAAAAGTCTACGGTAAACCTGTTCACCAGGATCTTAGCAATCCAGACATGAAATGTATTTTTTACCAGACCAAAACAAGCAGAACAACATTTATCGCCGGTAAAGGAGGCGTGTATCAAATACAAGCCGATCTTTCATACGACACGGAAAAGGAAGCGATTAAATCCATCGACGGATTTCTTGGTGAATGCGGTTCCCAGAGTTATCAAATAGATACGCTTAGTATCGGTAACTACAATATAAAAGCTCCCGGTGTAAAAATGTCTCTTAATCTATTTCAAAATACATATCTCAAAAAATATGAGGTAAAATTTAAAGCCGAGAAAAGTGAAACTAAATAATGAAATTTTTGAAAAGAATTAATTGATTAAGACAGGAACAATTTTGATATTGATAACACTCAATTTAAAAATAAAACTAATATAAGAGGGGGCTTTATGAAAAAAGCAATTTCTTTTCTTGTAGTCTTAATGGTTCTTAGTTCCGGTTTACTAATTGCACAGGATAATTCCACCAACTGTAATTTGCTTCCATTAAAAGGAAAGCATAGTATCGGGTTTAGTGCTGGAATGCTTAATCAACAGGAAGCAACCGTTCTTACAGTTAAAGTAAAAGCTGAATCGAATCTTATGGGCAACTTATATTATAATTACTGGTTTACTGATGAATGGGCTCTTGAGCTGAACGCCGGAATCCTTAATGCCGAAGTCTTTAGCGGGGTTAGTTTTCTGGGTATTGAACAGAAAGCAGCAACCGTTATACCTGTTCTTGCTGGCGCAAGGTATTATCCTGCGTTTGCAGCGCTTGCAGAAAATGTAAGACCCTTTGTTGTTGCTCTTGTTGGAGCTTATATGGGGCATTCATCTTCTAATAAAGTTACTCTTGGAGTAAAGGTTGGTTCTGAAACAAAAGTTCAATCAGTATTTGGCTCTAAAGTTGGTTTAGGTATTGATGCATTCTTAGGCAGCTGGATGCGCCTTGGATTAATGGCGGGATATAATATTGGATCTGATTTTAAAGAACCTGTCGGCACAAGAGAAAATTACAGCGGTTTCGATCTGTCGTTAAATTTTGGCATAATGCTCTAAGAAATATTTTTATATTATTTAGATCCTTTTGCTTGGAATTAGAGAATTACCGGAGGTGTATATGAAACTGATTTTGATGCGTGAATATGTGACTTTATTTTTTCAATATTTTATTGGTTTTGGTTCTGCGTTATTTGCAGTCATATATATTCTTGACGGGAAAGTTTCTTATATCTTGGTTGTGGGGACGACTATATTATTTTCGTTATCACAAACTTACAAGACTATTAAAAGTAGAAGAACCGATTTCTAAGAATAATTTTAAAATTGTAATTAAGCTGTAACTGAAATTTCCGAAATTTTGTTTAACCGAAATGATGACGGTGTGTTTAAATATGCGCCGTCATCTCTTCACTAATTTGCCAGAACTTTTTCAACACTTCTCTATCATTTGCCGATGGATGAGTTTTGGCAACTTTGCAATCCACCAGGTACTCACCGTTAAGTGATGCGGCTTCACCCGATGATGCAAGAAATACAGATGTTTCAGAACCTTTCTTAACAGAAGCTCCCGACAAGTTGAAACCAGTCTTCAATAACTTGGTAGTGATAACACCGGGATGAAGTGAATTTGATTTTAAGTTAGTTCCTTCTAATCTGTTTGCAAGTTCATTTGAGAACAAAACGTTAGCAAGTTTAGATAATGAATATGCTCCGTATGCGCTGAATGATTTTTCTCCGTTCAAGTTATTCCAATCCAGTTTAGCATTTTGATGAGCAACAGAGCTTACGTTTACAATTCTTCCGTCATCACTCTTCATTAGTAAATCGAGAAGAAGATTGGTTAACAAAAAATGTGAGAGGTGGTTAACAGCAAAAGTCATCTCATATCCGTCTTCTGAAAGCTTCCTCTCTTTCATATAAATCCCGGCATTGTTAATCAGAACATCAAGCTTTGTGTGATTAGTCATAACATTTTCAGCAAGCTTGCGTACCTGGGTTAACGATGATAAATCCGCATAAATTAATGATAAGGCATTGCTTCCTGTAATAGAACGGATTTCGTTAAGTGCGGCTTCAGATTTTTCTTTTGTTCTTCCGTGAATGATTACATGGAATCCTTTGCCGGAAAGTTCAATTGCAGTTTGTTTGCCAATTCCATCTGTGGCGCCGGTAATTAGTACAACACGATTTTCCAATTCAATCCTTTCAAATGTTTTGCTTTAATAAAAACAGAAGAACAGTTCATCAAGTTCCTGTTCGCTCATTCTATCCAGATCTCATCTGTAAACAGCCAGCATTTATATCCGGCACCTTTATGCCAGGGTGGACAGTAACGCACACTTTCTGCAAATACTTTTATGAATCGCGCGGATTTATGAATTGAATCGGCAGTAAACTTTTTAATAATTAACTGAGTGTTTTCAACGGGAAGATCATTTTCTATTTCGGAAATTTTTATAAAATTCTTTCCATCGTTCGAAATATAGAAAATCACTTTTCGCGGCATAAAGATCCAGACATTCGGATCATTAAGAGTTGTAAGCGCAAGTTTATTAATAGAAGTTTCTTTGCCAAGATCAATTATTGCTTCTAGGTCTTCACCTTCAAAGCCTTGCCATTCTCCGTTCTGAAAGTTTGTTGTACCGCGCCGTCCGTCAGTTAGCGCCATACTTCCGCCGCCCGTATATCTTTCATCAAATTGGTTTTTGTATTGTGCCGGCGAATATTTTGAACGGATGAAAGAACTTGTAGTTATAGTACTTGTTCTTCCATCCGGCAGAAAGGCAATACATTTTAATGTTGATGATTCACTGATTGTAATTGGTTCTGAATATAAAGAAGAATTAATTGCCGGCTCGGAGCCATCTAATGTGTATGCAATTTTAGCGCCGTCTGTTCTTGTTGATAATTTTACTTTCTGAGAGTTATAGAATATTTCAGACTCAGCAAATATTTCGGGTTTTTCAACTTCAATTGGATCCGGAGCCATAGAGAATAACTCGTTCAAATTTCTTCCCCAATCTTTATTCGGCGCACTATTCATATCAAATTCGAGTTTTCCACCATCCATTATTTGATGATGTGTAATGAAAGGTGAGTCAAGTATCTTTCCGTTCAGCTTAGCAGAATTAATAAAAATATTTTTTTCGGAATTATTATTAGCTGCAATTACAAACTGCTTTCCATTTTCAAGATTAATAGTCACCTTTTCGAATATCGGTGAGCCGATCGGATAAATATTCTGACCAGGCGCTACAGGATAAAAACCCAATGCACTGAATACATACCACGCAGATAGCTGCCCGCAATCGTCATTACCGCAAAGTCCATCCGGCTTTTCAGAATATAGAGTATTCATAATATTCCTTACCCTCTCCTGAGTCTTCCACGGTGCGCCGGCATAATTATATAAGTAAGCAACGTGATGCGATGGTTCGTTACCGTGTGCATATTGACCGATTAATCCGGTTATATCCGGTTGATGCCTTCCTTCTAGTACATCGGATTCGCTGAACATTTCGTCAATTTTATCAATTAGTTTTTGGTTTCCGCCAAAAAGGTTTATGAGCCCTTTAACATCATGAGGCACAAAAAAATTATACTGCCATGCAGATGCTTCAGTATAAATTGCATTTACTTCTTTCGGATTGAACGGCTCAATCCATTTTCCATTAGAAAGTTTTCCGCGGAAAAATCCTGTCGATTCATCAAACAGGTTTCTATAGAATAGAGATCGCGCATTATAATTTTTATATTCATGTTCATTGCCAATCTTCTTAGCAAACTGTGCAATGCACCAATCATCATAAGCATACTCTAAAGTTTTTGAAACCGACTCGTTCTCTTTATCAGCCGGAATAAATCCGCGTTCTCGGTAAAGCTTAAGCCCATGCTGATCCCGCTCAGCACTTTTCTTCATGGCAGAAAGTGCAAAACCATGGTTAAAGTCGCTAATTCCTTTCATATAAGAATCAAAAATTACTGGGATGGAGTGATAGCCGATCATTGTCCAGGTTTCGTTTGATGCTAATTCCCAGACCGGTAGAAGTCCGCTTTCTTCATACTTTGCTAAAAGAGTTTTTACAAAATCACTCGACCTTTTCCTGTCAATAATAGTTAGCAGTGGATGCTCTGCACGGAAAGTATCCCATAGAGAAAAGACTGTGTAATAATTAAAATCCTTTGTTGTGTGAATCTTACGATCCATTCCATAATATCTTCCGTCAACATCATTAAAAATATTAGGCGTGATTAATGTATGATAGAGAGCCGTATAAAAAATTTTTTTTTGAGTTTCGGTTCCGCCTTCAACTACAATCCTATTCAACTCCTTCTGCCATTTAGACTTTGCTTCCGTAAGGGTCTTATCAAAATCAAAATGAGGGATTTCAGATTCAAGATTTCTTCTTGCACCTTCTGAATCGACTGCCGAGATTCCAACCTTTACAAGGATTGTTTCAGAATCTTTCGTAGAAAAATTTAGAGCTGCTTTTATATTACTTCCGGCCAGTTTATTTACTTGATTCACCGGGGCATCATCCTTGAATAATGTATAACCACTGAATGGTTTAGAGAACTCTGCATAAAAATAAACAAAATGTTCTTTTGCCCACCCGCTCGATTTTCTTACACCCTCTATTCTTCTCGAGTCAATTATTTTTATTGATCCCTCACTGTAATCATCCAGACCATGTTTTAAATCGATTATGATATTTGATTGATCAGATTCAGGAAATGTATATTTATGAAATCCGCATCGTTCGGTTGCAGTTAATTCAACCCTAACATTGTAGTCGTCGAGTAAGACAGAATAATAACCGGGCGACGCTGTTTCGTTTTGATGTTTGAACCGTGATCGGTAACCTTCATCCGGATTTTCTTTTGTACCCGGAATAATTATTACTTTACCGACAGTCGGCATTAACAAAACATCTGCATAATCAGCAGCGCCCGTTCCGCTTAGATGGGTATGACTGAATCCCATAATTGAACTATCGGAGTAATGATAACCCGAACACCAGTCCCATCCTTCAATTCCGGTATCGGGACTTAGTTGAACAAGTCCGAATGGAAGAGTTGCACCGGGATAAGTGTGTCCATGTCCACCTGTTCCAATAAAGGGATCTACATATTTGACCAGGTCATTCTGCGAATAAATTTCTGAAACAAAAATGCTAAGTGTAACAAGCACTAATCGAAGAAAAATTATTTTTTTAGCCATAAAAATTCCTTTTAAGAGTATAATAGATGCGACCGCAGTAACATTTAATCAGTTTCTGATATAACAGTCCCGCTTTGGCGGTTTACGATTAATAATTTAGATTGACCGGTTTTTACTTTGGTGCTGATTGAAATACTTCCGAGTCTTAAAATTTTTGTCAGATCTGCTGATGATTCATTTACAAGTACAACGAGAAAATGATTTTTCATAGGCAGAATATTTGTAGAAAGAGGCGTTTCATCATAATAATATTCAATTAAGCTTTTGCCGAGCATATACTTTAGTAAATCAATTAACAGTTCTTTCTCTTTTGCGAGTTCAAGTGGTAGCGGTTCGTGATAAATATTGTTGTTAGAATATAGGTTGTCTGCAATGCATTTTTTTATAAACTCACTTTGCTGGTTATCGAAAGTTGCAATTGTTTCTGCGTTAGATTGATTGTTGTGTATAACATATTTTTCGTAATATGAAACAGGTGTGGACTTATTAATTAATCCTAACCGGGAAATACTTTCAGATATTTCGCCGTAAGAATTCCCTTCGAGCGAACCGGTAAATAATACTTTCGTTCCATTCAAAGAAGCATTATAAAGTACTTTGGCAGCTTCGTCATTAATAAATTCTGCAGATGGAATAATAACCAATTTGGCATTTGCCAAGCGCACGGATGTTAGCTTGTATTCTGAAATCAAGGAAGGCGTTATCCCTAAATGATCAGTTATTGTTCTTACCAATCGTTTTGTTGAAAGGTCTGCGTTTTTTCTCCCGGCAAATATTTTTGTATTAGGAATAACAACAACTACTTCAGCCGGTTCGTAGTCTTCAATAATGGTGTTTGCAGCTTCAAAAAACTTAGAGTATTTACCAAGCGTTTCAATTTCCAATTTTGCAGTTCCATCTGGTCTAAAGAAGCCAATTGCAGATTCGTTATCAATCGGCATATATGGATTAATATTCCATGCCCACTGAACAATCCCCGCACCACGCGAAGCAAATCCCAAACCGAATTTTCTATCGAGTAAATTTCTAGCGATTGACGGGGAGCGCCACGGTTCACCATCAATATCTTCCAAACGCATCAAACCGGTTTCTGATATCAGGTTCGGTTTCTCCGGTACTTTGGTGATTAAACCATCCCATAATAAGTCATCATTCAACCACCATGTGTGGATTGATGTGTAATCAACTGCAGTGTAGTGGAATTGCTGCGAAGGACGAGTTGAAGTACCACCCTCATCCTGTCCCAACGTAACAAGAGTATTGCTAACGGATTTAATTGTGCGCGTTAAAGTATCTGCCCAGTTTGTAACAACATCCTGTGTAAAAAGATTAAAGTCGATTGCTTTGCGAGGGCGGCGGTCTTCTTTGTAAATTCTATATGATAGTTCACTTTCTGAAGGGGGAGAATAAATATCTCCAATTGCATCTCTCCACTTGTTTTGTAATCCTGTTGCTGTAAGGTTATACTTTTTGTTAATCCACTTTTGCCATTCGGCTTTTTCATATGAATCACCTATAGGAGAATTTTTCCAGATGTCATTAGGTGGAGAATAGGATGGTTCGTTTATAAGATCGTAATGAACCCAGCCAATATCCTTATATCTTGTAGTGATTAATGTTATCAATGTTTTCTGCCAGTCGAGAGCGCTGGGATCTAGATAAGGATTAGTGCCGCCGTTTAGAGGAGGAGTAAAAGCAAAGAAATTGAAACAGACAACAATTTCATTTTTAATAGCGGTCATTACAAAAGCATCTAATGCGCGTAAAAATGATTCGTCAACTGCACCTCTATCAAGCATAATTCTCGACCACGAATTCCATAATCCGGTTCTAATAAAATTTATTCCCGACCGCTTCATCATTTCAAAATCATTTTTCCAGACGTAAGGATTTGGTTCGAACAAAAACTTGCGGTGTACATCAGAGGCCATATATGTAGTGCCGATAACAGGAAATACTTTTCCGTCTTTGCGCAGCCAGTCTTTTGAAACGATAATTTGTGGACTGTTAAATAAAGGGTTTTTATCGCGCACCCAGAATCCGGTTACTATTTTGTTGTTCTGCTGATTAATATTTTCTGCTTCTACATCAACAGAATAAAATCCGGTAGAATAGCGTCCTTCAAGGGAAATTGTTGCAGTTTTAAAGTCGTTCGTTCCGGTTAATTCATATTTTTTAGTTAACAAGACTTTATTTTTTTCATTACGGAGGGTAACGCTTATTTTAACCGGCTTATTAGAAGTGTTGGATGGTTGAAAGAGATTAATCCTTATCAAAGGGATTTCGTTATTATGGATTGAAGCGAAGATTGGATTTGCAGTCAGTTCGAGTGCGCCCTGTAAAGCCCGATCGATAAGTTTCTTAATTAATGTAACAGAATGTTGTGCGTTGCTGGTTGAAAAGATCCATCGTCCGCCGGCATTGCTTCCCTGGAGACGGTCAATTTCTATAATTGGTGCGGCAAAAGGGTAATTACTTTTATTTATCATGTGAGCTAATGGACGAATAATAGCATCGCGCGGACCCGAAGAGCCGTCCTCTACTGCAAAATCTTTTTGTATTGTAAAACGGTATGTTAATTCATAAACGGTGGTTAGATTTTTAAGTTCGTTTTCATCAAATAAAAAATTATTCATTGCAATAGTTTTTACAGGTGAATAAAACCGATTAGATTGTAATTCAATTTTATCAGCCGGACCTATCATTAGTTTGCGAGCAAATGTCTGCTGTGGTATTCCTAAAGTCCACACAGAATCTTGCCAAAGGACGGGTTGGTAAAATGGAGAACCGCCAATGTTTATAATACTACCGCCGCTATTTAGAAAATTTAATATTGTTTGCCATGCATCAAGCGGGAATGCCGAACCATAAGGCAGAACAAGCAAAGAAAAATTTGTTGTATTAAGATTATTGTTCAGAGATTCAACGCTTTTCAGAATTTGGTAGTTATAATTGGCTGCAAGTTTCTCTAATTCACTATTAACAATTACCGGAACATCTATGGCGGGAAAATTATCGGCAATAAAGAAAGCAACCTTTTTAGAAGATTGCTGAGAATAAATAATTGTTGATACAATTAAAAAGAGTAACAAAATTTTCTTTGCAGATTTCATAGTATTTGTAATGTTAATTAACCGTTTGAAAAAAAATCAATTAATTATCAAGAAACAGCGCATTTGCCGGGATCGGTTTTTTTATGAAACAGGGACCTTCATATTCAACACGTAAATCCTGTGAGCCGCTTTTTTCAAAATAAAAAATCTTGAATGGATGTTTCCCTTGCTCAAGATTTATTTTACCGGAGAGTTCCTTGCTAGAATGTAAACCGTCATTATCAATAAGCAACTGATTATCAATAAATAATTTGCTTCCGTCATCTGATGTTAGATAGAAAGTATAATCGCCCGATTTTTCGATTTTTATAAATCCGTAGATATCTGCTCCGTAGAAATCTTCGCGCGGTTCTATTGATCTTAAACTTAGCTTATTTATTTTACCTTTTTTATCAGGCTTCATCTCCCATAACTTTGGAAGAACATCCCAATCCCCTTCGTAATAATTGTAGTTCACTCCATTAACCGTTGTATCAATAAAACTGATCTGCAATGTTGCAGTGGGACTACTTCTTCCATTTGAAAGTATTGTCTTCGATTTCAATAGTACAGAAGATGAAAATGATAACGGCTCGCTATAAACAGATGAATTTATATCCGGCTCCGAACCATCAAGTGTATAATAAATTTTTGCAAAATTAATCTTGGGATTAAGAACTACTTTTTCGTTCGTATCAAGAACAAGTTCACCGGCTTCATTAATTGGCGGCGGCACTCTGAAATTAAAACCTTTCTTTGTAAGGAAATCATAATGAGTGGACATTCTTCCTAAGAAATCGTCGAGGTTTTTGGATTTTGCCGGCGACCATACAACTTCGCTTAAAGCGCATAGACGCGGTAATAACATATATTCAATGTGATCTGTAGTTTTAATTTGCTCGGTCCACATATTTGCCTGAGCGCCCATTATATATTTTGCTTCTTCCTCATTTAATTGAGCCGGCACCGGTTCAAACGAATAAACTTTTTCCAAAGGTGTATAACCACCAAAAGCTTTTGGTTCTCCACTT
>JAGXSM010000006.1 GCA_018333725.1 Melioribacter sp.
CCTTGCAATTATTCCAGTCCATATGTAAGTTTTATTCCATCCGGCTTGATAATCATCGGCACTGTAAAATTCCCAGAAGTAATGATCAACTTTCAATTGATTTATAACATTATCAATTACTTTTTCTGCAAGCTCCTTTGCAATTTCTTTATAACCGTAATCGAGCAATCCCCTGAATATAAGATACTGCCATTGAACCCAGATTGGTCCGTTCCAATAACCAATCGGATTATAGTAATCATCTTTAGCAGAAAGAGTTGGAATGCCAAACTTTCTCCAGAATTCATCTTTGTTCAACATCGACTTCATTAGTTTATCCGCACGTTCCATATCCGGAATTCCAGCCCACAACGGTAAAAATCCGATTATCTCTTTTATCTTAAGATCATTATTTGTTTTGAAGGTAAATGACTGATTGTTTTTGTTAACATTATAATAAAAATTTGTTGAATCATCCCAGAGATAATTATTGATCAATGCGCATCTCATTAAACTTTTATTTCCCCACTCTTTGCTTTCCTCTTTATAACCAAGAATTGATGCCATTGCTGCAAGGGATTTCTCTTCCATCACAAGCATTGAATTTATATCAGGTCCTTCAAAGTTTGATGCCCAACCTACTTTATCCCACACGGCAACTCTTGCATCGCGGACACTTTCAAGCTCTGCATGTCCTCCCCAGCTTGCCAATCCATTGTTGTTTGAATCTCTTCTTGATGTATACCAATTATAAAATTTCTTTCCGCTTTCGTATGCTTCTCGCAGAAACTTTTTATCACCAGTTATCTTATAAATTTCATAATTGATATAATTAAACCACGGTGCGGAGCTTGTATATTCTCCGTTGTGAATTATCTGTTCATTTAAATAAGGTCCGGTTCTATAATTTATATAACCATCTTCACGTTGTCTTTCCATATAAACACGCTGGGAGTTCATTGCACTTTGAGGATCCATAAAAGCATAGGCAAGCATTGTTAAACTTTCGTGAAATACCTGTCCACCGTATCCCCAGCCCCACTTTGGTTCTCGTGAAAACACGTAATAGTTGTAATTGCTTTCTCCTTCCGGTTTCATCATGCATTGCCGAATTAAAGAGAATGCATTCCAGTAGAGCATTTCTTTTTCTTTGTTATCAAATGTCAATTTGGGAATTCGCGAATAGACTTTTTCATTTTCCTTAACAAACAACTCTAAATCCATCTTCATCAACTGATTACTGATTACCAATAACTGATCACTGTCTTTATCTTCTTTATCCAGTCCTCTTACAATTCTTAATTCCTTTGACTCACCCGGTTTTAAATAAATTGATTTCTGAAACGCCAGAGCACCGGCATTATTGTTTATTGCAGATTTATTCAGCAATACTCTCGAAAAGGATTTCTGCAATACAAGTGTTGTATCGGCATTTTTATCCTGTAAGTATTTATAAGAACCATAGCTTTCTGGTGTTTCAGAGAATGCAAATATGCTCTCCAGATTTTCGGTAAATGGAATTGAATGTTCCTTCATCCATCCATCGCGGATTTTTTTATGATGAAACAGAAAAGAATGATTTTGCTCTGAGTAATCTAAATTATTGATCGAAGCTGACTCAAAATGAGGATAGATTGTAATATCAATGCCGCGGTCACTTTCATTTATTATTTTCAAACTATGAACTGCAAACTGTGAACTGTAAACTAAAAACGTAGCTTCAACACGGAGATTCTTAAACGGATAGAAATAAAACTTTACGACGTCAGAATATGAGGTTGTAATGACCGGTTCTTTATAAAGTTCTTTCAGTAAGTAACGAACGTTATTGCCGGATTTGAAAGCATAAAAAATATTCCCGCCGTCTTTAGAAGTAAAGCCGATTCCATTTTCAGGATCGAACCAGCTTAATGAATAACCCTGATCGAGTTTATAATTTGTTCTTTCCAGCGATGACGCATAAGCTGTGTAAACGGGATCTTTTTTTGTAGCATGAAGATTGGACAAAAAATTTTGTGCATACGAAAAGTTTGCAGCAGCAAGCATTAGCAGTATAATTTTTTTCATCACTAACCTGTTTAGTTAGTAACACCTATTAATTATTCTTCAACCAGGGAAGTTTATCAAGATCAACATTTCCGCCGGATAATATCAAGCCGACTTTTTTATTACTAAACTTTTCCGGATTAGCCATTACAACACCAAGCGTAATAGCACTTGATGGTTCAACAATAATCTTCATCCGTTCCCAGATCAATTTCATTGCCGAGATTGTCGATTCATCATCAACTGTTATTATTTCACTCAAGTACTTATTGAGTATTGAAAAAGTTTTTTCGCAAAGCTGGGTTAGAAGACCATCGCAAATTGTTTTTGGATTTATTGACGGATAAATTGTTTTATCTCTCAATGAGCGGAAAGCATCGTCCGCACCTTTCGGCTCTGCACCAATTACTTTTGTGTGATTCGAGAAATGATATGCAGAAAGGCATGTACCTGATACGAGTCCCGCACCGCCAACAGGTGAAATCAAATAGTCGAGGTCACTTACATCTTCGAATATTTCCTTAGCACATGTTGCCTGACCGGCAATGATAGTGTAATTATCATAAGGATGAATAAAAGTGGCACCGGTATCAGCAACTATTTTTTGTGCAGCCTCTTCGCGAGATTTAACTGTCGGTTCGCTGAAAGTAATTTGAGCACCGTAACCGGCAACGGCTCTTTTCTTGATTTCAGGAGCTGTATCCGGCATAACAATATAAGCAGGAACATTTTTCATTCGGGCGGCAAGCGACAGTGCTGCCGCATGATTACCGGATGAGTGTGTTATTACACCTTTCTCCAAGTCACTTTGAGTAAGTGACAAAACTGCGTTACTTGCACCGCGGAATTTGAACGCGCCGACTTTCTGAAAATTCTCGCATTTGAAATAAAGCTGGCATCCAAACATTTTATTAAGTGATTCAGATGTTAGAAGTGGAGTTCTGTGAATCTGGTTTTTAATTCTTTCGTGTGCTTCTAAAATATCCTGTTTAGCTGGTTCATTCTTTAGCATAAAAATTCCTGTTAGAGTTTTATTGAATTCCAGAAAAAGTTAACATGTTTGGAAACGATTCCATATACATTTTTAATATCTACCTGCTCATCTTTAGAAAGATGTTCTGTTCGTATTAGAAAGAGAGGCGCGGTGAACTGCTCGGCTAATATTTCCGGATCATATTTCTTTGCAATGTTATTCTTTACCATTTCAGAAAAGATCAATCTGCAAATAGCACGCAGTTCATTCACATACTCCGTAACGGAAAGCTCAACCGAACCAACTTTTGTAAACTGTTCCATTAACAGCAGCCGTATAAATTTTTTCTCTTTGGGAGTATTCCAGAATTCCACCAATTTTCTGGCAAAATCCTGTAGGAACTTTTCCGGATTATCCAACTCATCAAGAAGCTCATCACTAAGAATTTTTGTGCTTAACGACTTGGACTTATAATCCGATAGAATTGCGAGGAATATTTCCTCTTTCGATTTGAAATGATTATAGATAGCGCTTTCACGGATTCCAACGGCGCGCGCAATTTGCCTTATTGAAGCGCCGACATAACCATTGTTTGAAAAGTAATCGAGCGCTTTCTCGGTTATTAATTTCTTTGTGTTGGGATATTTCATTAATATCTCTTAATGAACGCTCGTTAATATAGAAAGATCCAATACAAAATTCTTGTTCCAGAGATAAATTTTTTACGATTAACTTTGAGTAGTAAAAGTCAAAATTCTGTTACAAATTCGTATAAATCTGGTAATCGATTTTGTCTTAGTCGAAATTTTGTTCCATGATTATGACCAGATCTTGCATCAAAATCTATGAGCACATCATTGTTTTCTAATGATTTAAGAAATTTATCGATGCTAAATTTTTGCAACATTAAAATCCTGTCATAGGAAAAAAATTCTTTACCTTTTTCTTTCTTAACTTGCGCTTGAACATAAAAACAATTTAATAGTTTTGTCCCAGCTTTATGAAATAAATCATCAAATCCCCAATATGGTTGTGGATTAAGTTCATCAAGGTTTATGCGTTGTTCAACACTTTTTAACCATGCCGCATGCCTCTCAGAAACAGATTTAGAATCAAAAGAAATCAAAACCTTTTTTTCATTTCTATTTATTACCACCATAAAACCTCTATCGCTTCTTCCTTTTCCAGAGATAGTTTGACGGAAACTCATTTCACTTTCAGTATAATTAATTCCAGCTTCTTCGTGCTTCCACCCATATTTTGGTAAAAGAATTTGGGGAACAAATTTTAAAGCCCGTGGTGATGGTTCCATATGAAAAAGAGTTGTTAACGATGTTGTATCTGCCCTCTGTGCTTTTAACTCCCATTCTGCGGCGTTGGGAATTGGAAGATTATTTTCTTCTATTCCGAGTAAATCTTCTAAAGTATTACCGACGCCACCAGCATTTCCATGTCTTGCATTTTTTATCCATCCGGACTTTTTAATTTTTAGCAGTTTATCGATAAGTTGTTCTTTGGTGAGTACCTTCATTTGGAGTATCCTTACTGTTTAGGAGGTTTCCAAAAATCTAATAGATATTCAAAAGTTGTTCCCATGGTGATATAATTACTCGGCCATCCAAATATTCCAATATTGTTTACAATATTAGTCCTGTCCCAAATAATAGTATTTCTAAATTCATATCCCCGTTTTCTAAGTTCCTGAATAAGCGAAACGTGAATTGTAATTCTTTGATTTTCCCACCACATATCGGGAACATTGATAACACAATGTGCTCTTTCTTTAAGTAAAGGTAATAATGATTCGTAAATATCGCCCATTGCTTCTGTATATTTTTCAATATCATAAGTTCCTAAGTCTCGTTCATCTTGTGAATATTGTTCAACTTTGTTTAACTGACTGTTATTTCGATCTCGACGTGATTTATTCTTACGTTTTCTATTTAGAAGATTTGCATAGGGTGGAGAAGTGAAAATTAAGCTTATCGTTCCTTCGTTAAAATATTTATGAATATTACGTGCGTCATCTTGGATAGCTATCTGTTTAGCATTATTAAACATATGGTTTTCGGCCAATCTCGATTCGCACAAATAAATATATTTTGATAATAAATCAAAACCAACAGCATTTCTATTTGAGTCTTGTGCCGCAACTAATGTAGTTCCACTTCCAACAAATGGGTCAAGAACAAGTTCGCCTTGATGGGTAAATAATTCTATAACTTTCTTTGCTAATGATATTGGAAATGTTGCCGGATGTAATTCTTTATCTCGAACATCTCTTTTTTCATAAGTAAATTGCCAAACCCCCAATTGACTTTTTAACCAATCTTTGGCAGTTAGACAATTAATATTCGTTCCATTACATTCGCAAGTTTTTTTGTACCCAATGTCAAGTATTTGAGTAGTTTTACGTACAGCTTGATTCATCAACTCAACCTTTTATTGAATGATTGCTTAAAGATAAGGAATTAATCATAAGAATTTTATATTAAGTTCAGTATCAAATTTTCTAAAATCTATTCTTACTAGTAACTCATCGTATCAATCTTAACCTTCCCTCTAAAAATCCAGTAGATACTTACTGTGTAAGCAAGTACAAACGGTATGCCTATAATTGCAACAATAAGCATAATGTTAAGTGTCTTCTGCGAAGACGCTGCATTATAAATTGTTAGACTGTATTCGGGATTAGGATTGGAAAGAACAATATTCGGAAAGAGTCCCACTGCAAACAATGCAAGAAGCGCAACAATACTTGCACATGACGAGAGGAACGCTCTGAAATCCCTACCATGGAAAATTTCTCTTGGTATATTAGCTATTGCAAGCATGTTTAATACAGCAATTATGAAGAGCCACGGAGCGTCTTTAAAATGCTGAACCATGTGAGGATAATAAATAAGTGTATACATCGTGGTGGTTACATAGCAGATTACAAAAAAGATAATATTATTATTAACCCAGCTTCTTATTTTTTTCTGCAACTCACCTTCGGTTTTCATTACCACATAAATTGATCCATGCATCATGAAGAGTGCAACAGTTGTAATTCCGACTAACAAAGTGTAAGGACTAATAAGTGTAAAAAAGTTTCCGGCAAATTCTTTTTCGGCATCAATAGGAATTCCGGTTATTATATTGCCGAGTGCAACGCCCATTAAGAGTGCAATAAGAATACTTGATACACTGAATGCAACATCCCACATCTGCCTCCACCATTTCATCGGCTGCTTGCTTCTGAATTCAATTGCGATTGCACGGAAGATCAATCCGAATAAGAGCAGAATTAAAGCAATATAAAATCCTGAAAAGACGGTTGCATAAACATGCGGAAATGCTGCAAAGAGAGCTCCGCCACCGGTTACGAGCCATACCTCGTTTCCATCCCATACCGGACCGATTGAATTAATCATAATTCTCCGCTCCAAATCATCTTTAACAAAAAGATGAAGTGCACCGACACCAAGATCGAAGCCGTCAAGTATTGCATATCCGGTTAATAATACTCCAATGAGCATAAACCAGATTGTGTTTAAGTCAAATTGAAATTCCATAGACGTTTAATTTTTGTTATTAATTTCTTTCCAATGCTGCTTTTTGATGTTCGTACTCAGAAGGAATATTTTCGGCTCCTTCAGGTCCGTGTTTAATTTTTTCATTCAATAAATAGATAAATAAAATGAAGAGAAGGAAATAAACCAGAGTGAATAATATCAATGAAAACCACACCTGGTTCGCAGTAACAACTTTTGATAGTGCTTCTGATGTTCTAAGCAGGTTGTAAACAATCCATGGCTGTCTTCCAACTTCTGCAGAAATCCAACCGAGCTGATTTGCAATCTGCGGACCAAGAACTGAAAATACAAAGATCCACAGTAGCCATCTCTTCTCGAACAACTTTCCTCGCCAGAGCATATAAATTCCTATTAAACTAAGTGCGATTAATCCGAATCCTATTGCAACCATTATATGATACGATTGAAAGACAATATTAACCGGCGGTCTATCTTCCGGTTTGAAAGCGTTTAATCCCGTTAAAGGTTTTTTGCTATCTCCGTGAACAAGATAGCTCAACATTCCCGGTATTTTGAACCCGAGTTTTACTTCCTGCTGCTGATCATTAACCCAACCGAAGAGATAAAGATCTCCTACACCGGATGAATCGGAATGTGCTTCGAATGCAGCAAGTTTAGCCGGCTGTGTTTTGCTAATACCAACTGCACTTTTATGACCGGTGAATAATTGAAACAGCGATGCAAAAAGTGCCAAACCGAGTGCAATCTTAAAAGACGATTTCGCAAATTCGATATGTTTGTTCCTCAACAAATAATAGGCACTTACGCTTAAAACCAAAAACGCACCGGCAAGCCATGCACCTGAAAGAACATGCGACAACCGTTCCATTGAAGAGGGGTTAAAAACCATTTCCCAGAAATCTGTAATTTCTGCGCGGGCATTAATTCCTTCACCAACAATATGATATCCGGCTGGAGTCTGCTGCCAGGAATTAGCAACAACTATCCAAACTGCGCTTAACATCGAACCGAAAGAAACCATAATGGTTGAGAAGAAATGCATTTTAGGACTAACCTTATTCCAGCCGAAG
>JAGXSM010000007.1 GCA_018333725.1 Melioribacter sp.
TATTCCGCCCCGAATTGCTTGCTTGACCCTCTCTATTTCGCCAAGATCATTTTCTTGCTGATATTAACGTTATTTCCGGTCAGTTTGTAAATATAAACTCCCGAAGAAAGTCTGCTTGCATCAAAGTTTACTTTATGAATTCCGGAACTCATTTGTCCATCAACAAGAGTTGCTACTTCCTGACCAAGTATGTTATATACTTTAAGCGAGAACATACCGGCTTCAGGAATTGCAAACCGTATTACAGTTGAAGGATTGAACAGGTTAGGATAATTCTGATTCAGTTCGAATTTAGTTGGAACTGATTCTTCATTATCGGAAACGCTTGTTAATCCGCCTGACTTCGATAAGAAGATCTTTCCTTCTTTGGTTCCGATGAATACATCATTATTATCCGGATTAACGACTATTGCGCTAACACCAGGTCCTCCCATTCCAAGCGAGGTCCATGTATTACCATTATCGCTCGACATAAACACTCCGGTAGTCCATGATGCAACATAAACCTTTCCGGTATTATCAACTACAACAGAATAGATAAACGGTGCATTCAGATTTGTTACTTTACTCCATGTAGTTCCGCCATTTAACGATCTGTATAATCCGTTTCCGTAAGTTCCGGCAAAAAGTTTTGTATTAAGAGGATTAATTGCAGGAATTGCAGCAACAGACCAAACGAAATCATAACCAACATTAAGTTTAGTCCACAAACCTCCTCCGTTAAGAGTAACAAAAACTCCTCCACCGAAAGAAGCGGCATAAGCAATGTTTGCGGATGTTGCTACAACAGATTGAATTGCAAGGTAACTGCCAAATCCGCTATTTATTTCTGTCCATGTTGTTCCCATGTTGGTAGATTTATACATACCGGATCCCCATGTAGCAGCATACAATACTTTTGTAGAAAGAGTCTTTCCAATAGTAGATAATCGTATTATCGGTTATTGCAGCAATTGAGATATAGGTTTGAACCGGGTTTGTAGACGCTGTTCCATTTGTATTAATTGTTTGCAGCGCCTGAAGGATTTGATTTTCCGGTAATGGTACATAAAAAAACTGAACCGGAACCGGGTTTGTTGGTTACGCAATTATTGATTGCGGAGTTGCGAACACAATAACTAAAAATACTTAAGTAGTTATCGCCGTTTTCCACAACAGAAACTTGCGCGAAAAATTTGATATCGTCTTTTGATTATTCATGTATACCTTTTATTTGTTCATTGTTTTTTAAAATCAAAAATCTTTCAACCGACTTTTTTAAATCGGTCTGCGAGGATGTAATAGCCCTGATTATACCGGCTTTGCCCCGGTTCGTTTATAATTTTGTAACGACTTCTTTGACTGCCCTGATAAAATTGTTCGGATGCCATTGTGTCTCTTTCTATTCGCTGAATAACAGGAGTGTTCTCCACCAAGACTCGCGCCGGCGAACCCTGCGCTTCGGCAGCTAGATAAATTTTATTGGATAAGATTGTTCTTCGAAAATGAATCTCTTCGAAACTTCTTCTTCGCTTTCGAAGAATAGATCCTGTATACGAGATTACAACCAGAAGAAGCATAATAATTGCTGCCAGCGCTAGTGAAGAATAAACAACATCAATTAGCTGCATTGAACCTCCGTTTAATAACCGGATACCAAAATGATTCCGGTACTGTAATGATTTTTGTGTTTTGAATTGCGGATAACTATTTTATAATAATCGCGCCCGCATACGCCCCCGAATTAAAGCCCTAATAATTAGTGATCAGTAATTGTATCTATAACTGATCTAATTAAAGCTCTGCGTAATCAATAAGCGCCTCCGTTTCTTCTTGTTTGATATTTTTATTATTTGTAAAAACTGTACTCCACAGCCCCCTGATTCTTAATGTCCCCGGTTGCTTACTTAAATTTTTTGTTAGCGCCCGGCAACCACTCTCTTAAATACCGTTTAATCAGAAAAATACTTTTCTGGTTAAATTTTTAGTAGAGTCTCATATTCAATACCGGTGCCAGTTAAAAAACTTGATTTGATTGAAAATTCTTTGAAAAAATTTTTATGGTCTGTTCAAAAATGAAAAAGGAAAAATTTTTGAGGCATTATTTAATTCGGCTGCGGAGGACTTTATAAAATGGAATGGTAATTAGATGAAAATATTTTTACACGGGCACAACCTTTTGGTGGTTATGCGAGTCTAAATTTTTGTCGATCATTGATAATTTATAAAACCAATGGGGGGAAATTATAATGTCCATAAAAAAACTGACCATTCTTTTATTGTTGCCGATAATTACGCTGGCAACGGGAAAAGCCAGTAATGAAAAAATTGTCCTCGCTTATAAATTAAGCAACCTCAATATAAACCTTGATGGAAAGCTTACCGAACCAATCTGGCAAAAAGAACCGATTAAGGAATTTGTTCAAAAAGATCCTAATGAAGGAACGCTGGCAACCGAACAAACCAATGTATGGGTTGCTTATGATAATGAATATATTTATGTAGCTGCCAAATTGTATGATTCCAGGCCCGAACAAATAGACGCAAGCATTGCGCGCAGAGACAATTATTTTTCATCCGATTGGTTCGTCTTTTATGTTGATCCATATAACGATAAAAAAACCGGTTACTTCTTTGGCGTTAATGCCGGCGGAACAATGCTCGATGGCGTTCTATTTAACGATAGCTGGGACGATTGGTCGTGGGATGGAATCTGGGAAACAAAAACTACAATTGATAACGACGGCTGGGCTGTTGAAATGCGAATCCCTTTCTCGCAGATGCGCTTTAATCATGCTGAGGCAATGACATGGGGGGTTAATTTTTACCGTGAAGTAAAAAGGAATAATGAAAAATCTTATTACGTAATGGTTCCTAAAGCAGAAAGCGGATTTGTTTCCAGATTCGCATTACTCGAAGGTTTAAACGGCGTTCAGCCCAAACAACGATTTGAAATGATGCCGTATATGGTTCAAAAAGCACAATACCTCGTTCACGATCAAGGCGATCCGTTCTATAAATCAAATCAGTACAAAACTTCTTTTGGTGCCGATTTTAAAATTGGTATCGGTAGCAACTTAAATATTGACGCAACAATCAATCCGGATTTCGGACAGGTTGAAGTTGATCCGGCTGTAATCAATTTATCTGCGTTTGAATCATACTTCAATGAGAAGCGTCCTTTCTTTATTGAAGGAATGGATAATTTTTATTTTGGAATTGGCGGGGCGAACAATAACTGGGGATTTAATTTCGGCTGGCCAGAATTATTTTACTCGAGGAGAATAGGAAGATCGCCACGGGGCGAAACACCCGATGCCGAATACACAAAATATCCGGGCGAAACAAGAATTTTAGGCGCTGCTAAACTAACAGGAAAACTTAATGAGTCAACAACACTCGGAGCTATCTCCGCAATAACCGAAAGAACTTATGCAACATTATGGAATAATGGAATTAGAACCGGCGAGGAGATTGAACCGCTTACATTTTATAATGTATTGAGATCCAAAAAGGAGTTTAACGAAGGAAAACAATCGCTTGGCTTTATGTTCACAAGCGTTAACAGAGCTTTTAATCAAAATTCATTATCAGGCAATCTTGCAAAAAATGCTTATGCTTTTGGAGTGGATGGGTGGACGTTTTTAGATGATAACAAAGAGTATGTTTTAACAGGTGCTTTTGCCGGAACATACGTTAATGGCTCAAAAGAATATTTGCAGAATTTACAGAAACAGCCATACCGTTATTTCCAGCGACCGGACAATCCGTTCGAAACATTTGATCCCGAGAGAACCTCTTTAACCGGTTATTACGGAAGAGTAATGCTTAATAAACAACAGGGAAATTTTTACATTAACTCTGCATTAGGATTTGTTTCTCCCGGATTTGAACAGAACGATCTTGGTTTTCAATGGATGGCGGATAGAATAAACATTCATACGGTATTGGGTTACCGCTGGTTTGAACCGGATAGTATTTTTAGATCGAAACAAGTTTATGCATCTTACTCAAGGTCGATAAATTTCAAAGGTGAAACTCTCAGCAACTTTTTGTGGTACCGTCTTGGCGGAACATTCAGAAATTATTACGAATTATCGATAGGAGGTAACTTCAATTTCGAAACTTATAATCCAACGCTTACCCGGGGTGGTCCGTTAGGTATAAATCCGTCATCATATTATTTCTGGGCTTTCGGAAGTACGGATAGAAGAGAAAAACTATCATTTAATAGCAATGTTGATTTTTCAAGAAATGCTATCGGTGCAAAATACAATAATATTTTCCTATCAATTACGTGGAAACCAAGCACACAACTTACATTCAGTATCGGTCCCTCTTTCGAAGTAAGCAAAGCATTGCAACAATGGGTTAAAAATGTAAGCGATCCTCTTGCTGCTAACACTTATAATACGAGATACGTTTTCTCAACTATTAAGCAGCATACTCTTTCTGCAAATATCAGATTGAACTGGACTTTTACTCCAACGCTGAGCTTACAATTGTTTATGCAGCCGTTCTTTGCCGTTGGAGAGTACTCGGACTTTAAAGAGCTGGCCAAACCGCGAACTCTAAATTATAATTACTACGGACAAAACGGATCAACAATAAATTATGATAAGGATAATGGCAAATATAATGTTGATCCCGATGGTAATGGTCCGGCAAATTCGTTTTCGTTTAGCAATCCGAATTTTAATTACAAATCCTTGAGAGGAACTGTTGTGTTGAGATGGGAAGCAATGCCGGGTTCAACGCTCTATTTTGTGTGGTCTCATAATCAAACAAATTTTGATAATGCTGGAGAATTTAATTTCGCGAGAGACTTCAAACAATTATGGAATTCAAAAGGTGATGATGTTCTTATGGTTAAATTTTCCTACTGGCTCGATATTTAATTCCAATACGAAAATAATGTGTAAACAAAAGCCCGGTTGAAATCTTTCAATCGGGTTTTTTATTAGGTTGTTTTTTTATAATTCCAAATAGCAAGAGCATTAAACGATATAGCGAACAGAACAATTATTCCAAAGTGTTTTAGCAAATCAAAGAAGCCGCTTCCTTTCAGAACTATCATTCTCATAACTTCTATAAAATAACTTACCGGGTTAATGTAAGTTAATGCTTGAGCCCAATCCGGCATGTTTTCAATGGGTGCAAATAAACCTCCGAGCAAAATAAAAATCATCATACAGAAATATGAAATGAACATTGCTTGCTGCTGTGTCTCTGCAAATGTCGAAGTTAAAAGTCCGAAGCCGAGAAGTGCAATCAAATATATTGCAGCAAACAGGTAAATAAGTAAATAACCTCCGACGGGAATTATTCCATAAACGATATAGCTAACAACAAATCCGATTGACAAAATAACCAATCCCAAAATCCAGAAAGGAATGAGTTTGCCGAGTATAAATTGATGTTTCTTTATTGGAGTAACGTTTAATTGTTCTATTGTTCCGGCTTCTTTTTCCTTAACAATATTAAGTGATGCTAAAAGGAAGCCAACAATTGTTACAAGAAGAGCAAGTATTCCCGGAACAAAAAAATATTTGTAATTCATTTTTGGGTTGAACCAGTTAGAGGAAACAATTTCAATTACCGGCTGTGCATTCATACGCGGCTGCTGAATCCATTCCAGTCTTATATCATTATTGAAATCCCTTATTATCGAGTTAGAGTATGCAACTGCCAGGCCGGCAGTCTGTCCTGAAATTGCATTTGCCTCAATCATTATTTTGGATTTATTCTCTCTTACAAGTTCGTGTTCAAATCCCTGTGGTATTGTTATTATGATATCGGCTTTATCCTGTTCAACAACGTTCAATGCTTTTTGATATGATTCTGAAAAATCTGTAAGTCTGAAATATCCCGTAGATGTTATTTTATTGATCAGCCTTCTTGAGTATTCGGATCTGTCAAGATCAACAACGCTTAAATTAATATTCCTCATTTCATAATTAACGGCTAACGGAAGAACAATCAATTGAACTACCGGAACAACAAGTATTGCTCTTAAAATTAATTTGTTTCTGAAGATCTGAATAAATTCTTTTCTTAATAAAAATTTCAGTGCTCTCATTATAATCTTATCTTAAAACGTTTTATACTTATTAGAATAAAAACCGCTGTCATCGCCGCTAATACAATCGTTTCCTTCCAGATTCCTTCCGGACCAACACCTTTTATCATAACATTTTTTATAATTATGATATACCACTTTGCCGGCGATAAATTTGCAATCCATTGAAGAATATCCGGCATGTTTGCAATTGGAAAGGCATAACCGCTTAACATCACTACCGGAAGCATTAATCCAACAAGCGAAATTAACATTGATGCCAGCTGAGAATTTGTAATCGTTGATATCAACAACCCGAGCGAAAGCGCACACAGTATATAAAGAACCGTAACCAATGTTAGTAGAAACAAGCTTCCATGTATCGGCATATCAAGAAGTGTTGTGCTTAACAACAGAATTGTTGCAACATTTACAATTGACAAAATAAAATATGGAATCGCTTTGCTGATTATTACAAGCCATGGTTTCATGGGTGATACAAGCAATATTTCCATTGTTCCAAATTCTTTTTCGCGAACAACGGAAATGGAAGTCATCATCGCCGAAACAAGAAGCAGTATAAGTCCCATAACTCCCGGAACGGAAGTATATGCTCCTTTAAGCTGCGGATTGTAGAGCATTCTTAGTTCGGTGTCTATGGTTAAGGGAATTTTGTTCAATTCCATCAATTCGTTCTGATAATCCATTACAACCGCACTTACATAATTTGCGAGCGTTGTTGCCTGGTTCGGGTCGGTTGCGTCAGAAAGAATTTGTATTTGTGCTTTGTTTGTGTGTAATAGTTCGTTTTGAAAATTCGGTTGGAATACAATTGCTAATTTTATTTTGCCCGATTTGAAAGCGCTTTCAATCTGATCACTATTATTTATTGTTCTTTCTATTTGAAAATACTCAGTACTTTCAATTCGGTTAATTAACAACTGGGTTATTTCATCCTTCGAGTTATCGAGAACAGCTATTTTAGCATTTCGCACTTCAGTAGTTATTGCAAAACCGAAAATTATTAACTGGATTACAGGCATACCGAAAAGAACAAGCATTGTCCGTCTATCCCGAAGGATGTGATTAAATTCTTTCTTTACGAATGATAATAGTTGTTTCATTTTAACTTTCTTAATTAGCGCATGCTTTTTTTAAATTTTTCAAGCGATTTAATCATTCCGCTTTGCACCCCTGGCAAGTAGAACAAAAACATCCTCAATGGAAGAAGTGTTATATTTTTCTTTTAAGGCAGCGGGAGAATCAAGCGCTTTTATTACGCCATCCACAAGAATCGTAATCCGGTTGCAATACTCGGCTTCGTCCATATAATGAGTTGTTACAAATACAGTTATTCCGTTACTTGCCGCTTCATATATCATGTTCCAGAATTGACGACGGGTTATGGGGTCCACTCCGCTTGTTGGTTCATCGAGAAAAACAATTCTCGGGTTATGAATAATCGCAAGACTGAAAGCGAGTTTCTGTTTCCAGCCAAGCGGAAGCGATTCAACAAGCTTATCTGCCTGGTTCTGCAGATTTAATTTATGAATTAATTCGCTGCTTCTTTGTTTAATCTCATCATCGCTCAATCCGTAAATACCCGCGAACAATTGAACATTTTCCATAATCGTAAGGTCTTCATACAAAGAAAACTTCTGGCTCATATAACCGATATTTTTTTTGATTTGTTCTGTCTGATTGTAAATATCAAAGCCGGCAATCTTTGCATTTCCGCTTGTCGGTTTCAAAATTCCAATTAACATTTTCATTGCAGTTGTTTTGCCCGCCCCATTAGCACCGAGGAATCCAAAAATTTCCCCGCGTTTTACCTCAAAGGAAATTTTTTTCACCGCGGTAAAATCCCCGAATCTTTTTGTTAAATCTTCTGTTTTAATTACTGTTTCATTAGTCATTTAATACTATCGTTTTTTCCCAGTTCCTATGTTTGTTACATTTATTTGCTCATCAGGTGCATAAAACAATCCTCGATGGTTGGTTCAATATTGGAAACGGTTGCTTTGGGGTGTCCCGCAGATTCTAAATATTTTTTCACATCAACCGCGCTTATGCTGCTGTCGTTAACGACGAGATGATGATTTTCTCCAAATGCAAAGCATGTTTCTGTTTTTGAATATGAACGTAAGTCCATTAAGAGTTTAAACATTTCCGGAGAGTGTACTGCAAAAAGATTTCTTTCGAATTTACTGATAATATTTTTGGGTGGATTGATCTCTAATATTTTTCCTTTTTGAATTAACGCAATTCGATCGCATAATTTTGCTTCGTCCATATAAGGAGTTGACACAAGAATGCTTATGCCACGTGTTTTAAGGCGTTTTAATATTTCCCAGAATTCCTTCCTCGATACTGGATCCACTCCTGTTGTCGGCTCATCAAGAAAAAGAATTTTCGGTTTATGAATAAGTGCGCAACATAGCGCGAGTTTCTGTTTCATACCGCCGCTCAATTTTCCGGCACGGCGATTTTTGAAAGGTTCGAGCTGTTTATATATCTCCTCTATTAATTCGTAATTCTCTTTTATGGTTGTATTGAAAACCGTTGCAAAGAACTCCAGATTCTCTTCAACGGTCAGATCCTTGTAGAGGGAAAACCGACCCGGCATATAGCCAACAATATTTCTGATCTCTTTCCAGTCTTTTATGATATCATAATCTAGTAAAGCTGCGCTTCCGCTATCCGGCAAAAGAAGGGTTGTAAGAATTCTGAATATCGTCGACTTTCCGGCGCCATCCGGTCCAATCAATCCAAATAGTTCTCCTCTTTCGGCTGTAAACGAAATATTATCCACAGCTGTAACAGAAGTTTTTTTTGTAGAATACTTTTTAACGATATTTTTTATTTCAACTGCGCTCATAATTATTTCAGAATTTTATTTCTCCGTACATTCCTATTTTCAAATACCCATCGTTCTTAACTTTTACTTTAATAGCATAAACAAGATTAGCGCGTTCATCTTTTGTCTGAATTGTTTTTGGTGTGAACTCCGCTTTTGAAGAAATCCAATAAATTTCTCCTTTCATTTCTTTTTGTTCACCTTCACCTTTATCAACATAAACCTCAACCGTTTGCCCAAGTTTTATTTGTCCAAGTTGATCACCGCTTACATATGCGCGTAAAGTCATTACAGAAATATCCGCAATTTTATAAAGTGCCTTTCCTGCAGATGTGATTTCGTTTTGTTTAGAATATCGAGTAAGCACTGTTCCATCTACAGGATTTTTTATTATACTTTTATTAATCTGGTCTTGAGCCTGTTCAGTTTGTATCTGCAGTGGATAAGTTTCACTCAACATTCCTTGCCTTGTGATTGTAAGATTAGACTTGGTTGCAGCATATTGTTTGTTCAG
>JAGXSM010000008.1 GCA_018333725.1 Melioribacter sp.
TATTGTGAGTCAATTACAACCAATGCATCATTTGTAGCATACCAGCCAATAGTCCCGCCACGCTCTGTAAAAATGCCGATATTGTTTCTAATAGTTGTGAATTTATGTGCTTGTTCCTGGAAAGGATTGTAAAATTTGAAGCCCGGCAATAAGAGTCCGCCGGTAAATAAAGCTCCTGTTTTAAGAAATTCTTTACGTGTTAATCTCATTTTAGTACCTTCAAATTATTTTTGTTATGGAAATTTTCTTTGGTTAATTTAACAACAAATCTTTAATAAAAAGAATTCATTTGTAGTTCAAAAAATCAGGGGGTTTGTTATGCAGCGTATTGCCATTTATGCTATTGCACTTCTCTGGATAATAGCAATCGGAGTTACATATTTCACCTTAAAAGAGACCGAATATTTTTCCAAACTGAGTCCGGTCTATTTCGTCTGTATGGCCGGTTCAATTTTTGTTGTAAAATTCGCTTTTAGAAAGTTAAATCAGAAGGAAAATGAGGGATAGAAGCTGGATGAAGAACAGAATCGTTCACCTGATATTAATCTATAAGACTAATTCGAAGTTGCTAATCAATTCATTTGCTAAAGTAACAGAAGCTGATTCTCTTAAACGTCCGAACAGAAAAACAAACTCGATGATCTTCATTGCTCTCCACATCCTGGACGCACGATGTTTTATCCTTACGCAAATCGGTAAACCGACTAAAAACCCATTTGCAAAATATGTCGATTGGACTAAAACAATTGATGAAATCAAAATATATCCTAAGCTCAAAAAAGTTCTTAGAGAATGGAAGCAAGTCGACAGGATATTTGTGGAGGAGTTGAGCAAAATCAATTCCAGAAAGTTAAACTCCGTTCAGCAGTTCGAGTTTCCCGGCGGTAAAAAAATTATTAGCATGATTTCATTTCTTGCAGAGCACGAAGCGTACCACATCGGACAGATTTCGTTCATAAGAAAATATCTCGGTTATCCCGCAACAAGTTATGAATGACCTCTCTGTTGAAAAATATCTTGAGCGGATTGGAATAAAGAAAGTAGATAAGCCTTCATTAGGTTTTTTAGGAGGGCTTCAACTGGCTCATCTTTATTCAATTCCTTTCGAGGATCTCGATATTCCTGATAGAGATAGAATTGTTCTTGACATCGAACGTATCTACAGAAAAATTGATTTTACTTCAGAAAATAATTTTTATAATCTATTAAATAGTTACCTCGGAATAAAATTATAAATTTACCTGATAAAAATAGAAGCACAGAACTTTTTAATTAACAAACTGGAGTAGTAATGAGAAAATTATATCTTACCTTTTCGTTAATAGTGTTTACATCACTAATAATTAGTGCGCAGAACCAGCCGGTTACAAAAGCCAACTATGACCTTGCAGCTAAGTTCGCTCCTAAAAAAGTTGACAAGATGGTTTTCAGTACAGCGGTAGATCCGCACTGGTTGAAAACGAGCGACAAGTTCTGGTACAGTTTCGAAACACCAACCATTAAGAATTATTACATTGTCGATCCCGCAAAGGGAACAAAAAAATTACTATTCGATAACGTACAGATGGCAAGAAAATTAACTCTCCTTACAAAAGATCCTTACGATGAAAAACATTTGCCGATTACTAAAATTCAATTCAACAAAGACGAAACAGCATTCATATTCGAAGTAAACAGTTCACAGGACGAAGAGGATTCAACCAAAACTCAAAAGGACAAGAAAGAGAAAAAAATATTCGGATTCGAATTCAATATCAATACACAGGAATTAAAACTGATTGAAGACTATCAAAAGAAAAAAGAAATTCCAAGATGGGCAAATATCTCACCGGATGGTGAAAAAATAATTTTTTCCAAAAACTTTAATCTCTACTGGATGGATAAAGAAAATTTTGAAAAAGCTAAAAAGAAAGAGGACGACTCAACAATTGTTGAGCATAAAATAACAACAGATGGTGTTGAAAATTATTCTTACGGCGAAATGACCGGAGGTCCGGAGAATAATGTTGATAAAGAAAAGAATAAGAACAAGCGGAAAGGTGCCGGGGTAATCTGGTCACAGGATTCCAAGTACATTGCTTTAGATAGAGTCGATTCACGGAAGGTTAAGGATTTATGGGTAATTAATGTGTTATCTGAACCGCGCCCAACATTAGAAACTTACAAATATCAATTGCCCGGCGAAGCAGACTCTCCAATAGAAGAACTCTTGGTTATTAATCTCACGGACACAACTTATAAACAGACAAAAGTTAACGCCGATAAATTCAAAGATCAGAATCTTTCTATACTTACAGCACCGAGACCGGAGAATACAAGAGACGATGATTACCGTCCTAATGTATGGTTATCTAAAACGAGCGACAAACTTTACTTCGAGAGAATAAGCCGCGACCTTAAACGTCTTGATATATGTGTTGCCGATGTGAATACGGGCGAATCAAAAGCTCTAATCTCTGAAGAAATGAATACTTATGTTGAATCTAGGAAACTCGGACTAGTAAATAACGGCGAGGAGTATATTCATTGGAGCGAGCGGGACGGATGGGCTCATTTCTATCTCTATGATAAAAACGGAAAGTTGAAAAACCAGATTACATCCGGAAATTTTCACTGCGAAGATATTGTAAAGATTGATGAAAAAAATCGTGTTCTATATTTTGTTGCCAACATGGTTGAACCAAATGAAGATCCCTATTACACGCATCTATATAAAGTCAATTTCGACGGTACCGGATTTAAGTTGCTTAATCCGGGCAATTTCAATCATACCGCAAGTATGAACGACTCATATAAATACATTATAAATAATTATTCTCGAGTAAACACAGTTCCTAAATCTACACTTTACGATAACACGGGTAAAAAGATTTTGGATCTTGAAGAAGCGGATCTTTCACAACTTTTTGCTGCGGGTTATAAATTTCCCGAACCATTTGTTGTTAAAGCGGCAGACGGAATTACAGATATATACGGTGTTATGTATAAACCATTCGATTTCGATTCAACAAAATCCTATCCTCTTATTGAATATGTTTATCCAGGTCCTCAGACAGAATCGGTAAATAAAAGTTTTAGTAAAAGCATGGATCGAATCGATCGTCTTGCACAATTCGGATTTGTTGTTGTTACAATTGGCAACCGGGGCGGACATCCGTCCCGTTCAAAGTGGTATCATAATTACGGGTATGGAAACTTACGCGATTACGGTCTGGCAGATAAAAAATATGGTGCAGAACAATTAGCCGATCGGCATAAATTTATTGATATCAACAGAGTTGGTATTCATGGTCACTCTGGCGGTGGATTTATGTCTACAGCGGCAATGCTTGTTTATCCGGACTTTTTCAAAGTAGCGGTTTCATCAGCCGGCAATCACGAAAACAATATATATAATAGATGGTGGAGCGAGAAGCATGATGGTGTAAAGGAAGTCATGGATAAGAAAGGAAACATTACTTTTGAATATGATATAGATAAGAATTCCGAACTGGCAAAAAATCTGAAAGGTAAACTGCTTCTTGTTACCGGCGATATTGACAACAATGTTCATCCCGGAAATACAATTAGAATGGCTAATGCACTTATTAAGGCTAACAAACGGTTTGATTTTATGATTATGCCTGGTCAGCGCCATGGATTTGGCGATATGACAGAATATTTCTTCTGGCTGATGGGTGATTACTTCTCTAAACATTTACTCGGCGATTATTCAACAAGTGTTGATGTAAAAGAGATCAACAACGAAATTGAACAAACGGGAAATAAGAAACCGAGATAAAATTTATTGGTCGTTGTATTATTTAGCGGTCACACTGCGCTCGTCGAAGTGTGACCTTATTTTTTTTACAGTCAGTCTTCGGCAAGCTCAGACTGACATAGAATATTTGTTAGATAATAGAATTTATGCGATAACTTTTTCAACCCTTAGAGATTTTCTACTTTGTTCTGCAGCAAATCCCATTATGTGACTTTCAATTGAAACATCAATTGTAGACGAGAGCAGATCCGGATTGTTTTGTGTAATTGCTTGAATCCAATCACGAACTAACCGCCAGTCTCCACCGCCGTGTCCACTGTTTTTATAATTCTCAATTTCAATAGACCGTGCATCGTAAGTTTTAGATTCTTTGGTTCTGAAATCAGAAATTGTAAATGTATTCATGTCGCCGTAAATATGCCCCATACTTCCCATAACATGCGTGCGTCTTCCACCATAAGGAGTAAATGCTTCCATTGAAAAACTTGCAGTAACACCATCAACAAATTCCATCGAGCTTACATAATGGTCTTCCTGATCGTTATCCATTTTATAAACGCATCTCCCGTAGTTAGTGGTTCTTAAGTATTCCAGAATAGCATCGCCATGTTTTTCTTTATCATCCGGTAAATCGAATACATAAGTCCAACCTCTTTCTCTGTAATAAATTTTCAACGCTGAATAAGGACACGTGCTTTCAACAGTGCATCCATTCATGCATCTATCGGTGCTTCCTTCAGGTGCGTTCTCTTTTCTGAACCACTTTAGGTTTGCCATTGCTACAATCTGTTCGCAAGGTTTATTAACCATCCATCTTAAAATATCAAGATCGTGACAGCTCTTAGCTAAAATGATAGGCGTTGTTTCTTTGCTGTTGTGCCAGTTGCCCCGCACATACGAATGCGACATGTGAATATGCTCGATCGGTTCAAGGTGCTGAAAACTGATCAGCTCGCCGATAGCTCCGCTTTGAATTAACTCCCTCAGTTTTATAAAGTAAGGTGCATACCTTAAAACATGGCATACGGCTACAACTCTTCCAGTTTTTTTTGTCAATGCAAGTATATATCTGCATTCCTTCTCCGATGGTGAAATTGGTTTTTCCAGAAGCACATCATAACCTTTTTCAAGGGCGGCTATACATGGTCCGTAGTGAAGATTATCAGGGGTGCTGATAATTATAGCGTCGGCAAATTTTGGACTTTCAAACACATGTTCCCATGTAACAAAACGGTTTTCATTTTTAATGTCATGTTTTTTTGCATATCGATCGTTACGGATTAAAATCGGTTCGGCAACGCCAACAATATCAAGTTCGTCCGGATATTCGACTGCATAATTTCCGTAAACATTTCCTCGTGCACCGGCTCCGCATGTAATTGCAGTAACCGGACTCGATGGTTTTTTGTAGAATGGATTATCATCATAAGCAGAGAGTGGTATTCTTGTGTTATCACCAAACTTGAAATTCGATAGAAGAATTCCACCGGTTGTAATTCCTAATGTTTTTAGTACTTCACGACGTGTGAAAGGCATGTTGATCACCATTTTGTGATTAGTGGTATTGGAACTTAACAAAAAAAGTAATTGGATTGAATCATTTTTTTATTTGTGGAATGAATTATCGTGTCCCGTTAAATTACAGATGTAGAATTATTTTTTTTAACCTGGTAGAGATGGAAATGAACAAAACGAAAATTGGTGATATCGAAATAAGTACTGTTAAATCGAAACTACGCTTATATGATATTCATCGATTCTTAACTAATTCCTATTGGGCCAAAGGAATTCCGATAAGTGCAGTAAAAGAACAGATTGACAACTCCTTCTGCTTCGGTGTTTATCACAATAAAAAACAGATTGGATATGCAAGAATAATAACTGACTTTATTGGATTTGCGTATCTGTGTGATGTATTTATTATAGAAGGTTATCGAGGAAAGGGCTTATCAAAAATACTGATGGACGAGATTTTAAATCATCCGAAACTTAAAAATGTAAAATCCTGGATGCTTGCTACAAAAGACGCTCATGAATTATACAAAAAGTATGGATTCAAACCGCTTGAAGAACCGAACAAATATATGAGGAAATATAATTTCAAAAACTGGAACGATAAAAAGTAATATTTTTAAAATGCTGTTCAAATTTTTTTATGGAATTAGAAAAGGTCAACCGCTATATTCCTTTTGAAAATATTCCCGGAATATATATGGGACACAAAAAAGAGAAGTCCGATAAATCCCCGAAAGAAAAAAATCATTCCGAAGATGAAGAACTCGACACTAAATTTTATGAGAAAGAACTTTCAAAGCTGCAAATAGAATTAGTAAAACTCCAGGAATGGATTAAGAGCAAAGGCTTGAAAGTGGTTGTGTTGTTCGAAGGAAGGGACGCTGCGGGTAAAGGGGGAACAATTAAAAGAATTATTGATAAGTGTAATCCGCGCATTGTTAGATTGGTTGCACTCGGTGTTCCTACTGAAAAGGAAAAGAGCCAATGGTATTTCCAGAGGTATGTTGCAAATTTACCTTCTGCGGGGGAAATGGTTTTGTTCGACCGCTCTTGGTACAACCGTGCCGGTGTTGAACGCGTTATGGGATTTTGCACAGATGAAGAAGTAAAAGAATTTTTTAGGAGCTGTCCGGAATTTGAAAAGATCCTTATTCGCTCGGGAATAATTTTGATTAAATACTGGTTTTCGATAAGCGATAAGGAACAGGAAAAACGATTCCAGAAGAGAATTAATGATCCGCGAAAGCGTTGGAAATTAAGTCCGATGGATTTAGAATCGCGTGCAAAGTGGGAAGAATATTCCAGAGCTAAAGACGAAATGTTTAGCTATACGGATAGTAAACAATCTCCGTGGTATGTTGTAAATGCGGATGATAAAGAACGCGCACGGTTAAATGTTATTCATCACCTGTTAAGTATGATTCCTTACAAAGATTTAACTCCGGAACCTATTGAACTTCCGCCGCGTGAAAAATCAAAAGGTTATGTAAGACCGCCGATGACAGACCAGACGTTTATACCGGAAGTGTATTAGAAAATTAGTTAGTACTAAATAAATAAGATAAAACGCCGCTCAGAACAAGTTTTGTCTTACCAAATTACCTGTAGATACTTCCAAGCTAATATTATATTCAGGCTCGCATAATATTTTAATTGATTTTTGCTGTAAATCCATCTGGCACGCAATTGGCTGGAAGTTATAATTAAGTCATTTCCAAAAATATCAGTTGACTTTTATCAAATTTATAATAGTTTTGAATTGAGCTTCAATTTAACAATGTAATTTTGGGGTTGGTTATGGGGATTCCTTCGAAATTCAGTCTTGCCAGATTTAGTTCTATGCTAATTCTGTTAACTCTTCTAGGCACACTACCGTTATTATCTCAGACGGTTATAAAAGAAAAAATAAAGATCAGTCCGAAAAAATTTAATAGCCCAAATGTAGCAAAGACAGAGTTAACAAATAATGAAGTTCGGTTATATTGGAGTGATACAACCGTCACGGTTTC
>JAGXSM010000009.1 GCA_018333725.1 Melioribacter sp.
CATCCCAGTTACGTGCAGCTTTACCCGACCCGCCGTAAACAATTAAATCATCCGGTCTTTCTGCAACATCGGGGTCGAGGTTATTCATCAACATTCTAAGAGCAGCTTCTTGAATCCATCCCTTACAAGTAATCTTTGAACCGGTTGGTGCTTTAATTGATTTTGTAAGTGTTGTCATTTATTCTTTCCTACCTTTTAATAAAGCAAGATAAATTGAAGAATTATATAAATAAAAGCTTTGTTTAATTATGTAATTAATTACTGAAATACTTATCCAGTAGAACTTTATATTGATTATAAGCAGATTTATAGAGCCATCTTTTTAAGAACCCACTGCTTTTAATTTGTTTTTCAAGATGATCAACATTCTCTTTCAATCTGAATCCGAGTTTTGTTTTTTCTTCCTTGGTGAACTTAATTTCATAATCGGGTGTGTTCAGTTTATCAACTATTGAATTAAACGAACGAACATCCGCATAAAATTTATCATCGGCAGAAATTTGTTTTAAAATTGTCTTGCAGAAACTAAGAAGAAATTTTTTTTCGTTCTTATCGAATTCGAATGTGTAATTTTTGAATAAAGGTTTTGCCATATTAATTATACTTTTAGTGAAAGAAGTTTTTCCCTCATCTTCTGATATCCGGGTTTAATTACGTTGTATATGTAATGTAATCGTGTTTTATAAGGAATGAATGAAGATTTCATTGCATTTATATTAAGTTTCTCAACATCGTCAAGATTCAATCCGAACATTTCAATTGCAGTTAAATATTCTTTTGTAAGGGTTGTATCGCTCATTAATCTATCATCTGTATTGAGGAATACCCTGAACTTTTCTTTATAGTATTTTATAAAAGGATGATTTTCCAGTCTATCTATCGCACCTGTATGAACATTACTTAAAAGACACAATTCAAGAGGCAGCCTGGTATCAAGAACATACTGAGCCAGTTCTCCCAGTGCAACGATGTTTCCTTCTTTATCGAAAACCATATCTTCAATAAGGCGTGTTGCATGACCGATACGCAGAGCTCCGCATATCTGGATCGCTTGCCAGATCGAATCTTTACCAAAAGCTTCTCCGGCATGAATTGTTATGTTAAAATTCTTTTGCTTGATATACTGAAATGCATCAATATGTTTTTTAGGAGGATATCCGCCTTCTTCACCGGCAAGGTCAAATCCTACAACACCCTGGTTCCTGAAATTGACAGCTAGCTCAGCAATCTCTAGTGTGTTTTTCATATTACGCATTCCGCATAAAATTAAACCATAACCAACACCAAATTCTTTTTTACCTTTTTCAAGTCCTTCAAGAACCGACTGAATAATATCTTCGTGATATAAACCTCTTTGAGTATGAAATACGGGTGCAAAACGTGTTTCTACATAGCAGACACCATCCTTATGCATATCTTCAATCATTTCGTATGATACTCTTACAAGCGCTTCTTTTGTCTGCATAACCGCACAACTATGTTCAAATCCCTGTAAATATTCTACGAGGTTACCTTTATTAGCACCCCTGTGAAACCATTCTGCCAGTTCACCCGGATCTGAAGTTGGCAGCTTTGTGTATTTCATCTCCTTTGCAAGTTCAATAATTGTCTCGGGTCTTAATCCGCCATCTAAATGATCGTGAAGTAAAACTTTAGGGACGTTTTTAACTATCTCTTCAGTTTTCAATTTTTCCTCTCTTTTAATTTCAAAAATATTCTTTTAGTGTCCGAAAATCAATTTAAACATAATTCTCAAAATTGCATGATTGCTCATTCAATAGGAGAAGAAAATAATCTTGACTTACCTATCTTAAAATGGTTATTTTTCGTAGAATTTAATTCAGAATTTATATTAAAATCAGGAGTATCAATGAAAAAAGGACTCATTTATTTGAGCATATTGAGTATGGTTTTAGGATTTACAGCATTTCAATGCGCATCAGCAGAATTGACAGGTGCAAAATTGTATATAAACCAGAAACAATATGATAAAGCAAAAGAATCTTTGCTAAGAGAGGTTCAAAAGAACCCGACCAGTGACGAAGGATGGTATTTACTTGGTGTAATTTATGGAGAGGAAGGAAATTTTCCTCCAATGTTAGATGCTTTCAATAATTCTTTGAAGGCAAGCAAGAAATATGAACCTCAAATTAAAGACTCAAGACAATATTATTGGGCAACAAGTTTTAATAAAGGGGTAATATATTTTAATAATGCTACTAAGTCCACTGTTGAAGATAGTGTAAAACAATTCTTTGCAAAAGCAGAAGAACAATTTAACAACGCTATTGCATGTGAACCGGATTCAATTATTTCTTATCAGAATCTTGCATATGTTTATTTGAACCAGAATAAGATTGATGATGCAATAGTTCCACTTGAAAAGATGACAAAAATTGGAACATCACCAGAAGCTTTTTCTATGCTTGGACAGATTTATACTGAGAGTGGAAATGTTCTTATGGATAAATTCAAAGAAAATAAGGATAAAGCCGATAGTGTTAAAGCTAATGAGTGGTTCGACAAAGCTATTAACATTCTTGTAAAAGGGAAAGCAAAATTCCCTGATGATGGAGAGATTTTATTAAGACTTTCTAACGCATACATTGCTGCAAATAAACTTGATGTGGCAATGGTCGCTTTCAAAGAAGGAATTGAAAGAGAACCAAATAATCAATACTATCATTACAATTATGGTGTACTTTTATTGAGTGCAAACAGATATGGTGAAGCCGAAGTTGAGTTTAGACGGGCTATTGAAATTGATCCTGAATATATTAATGCTACTTATAATCTTGGTGTCGTCTATGTTAGATGGGGCACTGAATTGAGAGAAAAATCTGAAGCTGAAGGGAAAGAAGATTTAGCTTATCAAGAAAAATTTAGATCTGCTATTCCTTTGATGGAAAAGTATCTTGAGAAAAATCCCCAGGAAGCTGTTATCTGGGAACTACTCGGTAAAATTTATGCTAATCTTGGTATGACTCAAAAATCAAAAGAAGCTTTTGAAAAAGCTGATCTGCTAAGAAAGTAATGGTAGTTTTTTATTTAATAGCAAACCCACGGTCTTATGCAATAGATCGTGGGTTGTTTTTTTCAAGTAAACTAAAAATGATTGGAATAAGAAAATGAATCAGAATAAAGAACAAGTGCAGCAGCAGATTAATATTGAATTAGGTGAGAAAGAAGCCGAAGGGATCTATTCGAATCTTGCAATCATAACCCATTCTCCGGCAGAATTTGTAATTGATTTCACACGCGTAGTTCCGGGTGTTCCAAAAGCAAGAGTTCTATCACGTATTATCACAACCCCTCAACATGCAAAAATGTTGCTAAGAGCACTTAAAGAGAATATTGAAAAGTTTGAATCGAGATTTGGTGAAATTAAGATTGATGCTCAACCGGCTCATCAATTCGGATTTGTTAACGCACAGAAACCTGAACCGATTAACTAGTTATCTGCTTCTCAGAAATAATTAAATTCTCATGTAAAAAGATGAATTGCACTTTAATACAAAGGGCAATTCATTAGTTAAAGATAGAGCAATAACCAAATCCTTTAGTTTATTTAATTAATTCTGCAATTATCCTGTATCAAACCCCTGTTATCTTTTGAAAACTTATCTTGAGTAAGAAGAAATAAATAACTACTTTTCTTACGAAATAATCCCTCTAATTAATATTGACACAGTAAATGTGGAGATAAATTATGCGAAAGATTTTTAAGCTTTCCGTAATTCTAATTTTGCTGGTAATCTCTAATTACCGGCTCAACGCACAAACCTCAATAAACCTGATAATTTTTCCAGAGTTAAGTTCAATTGATCTTGCTGCTTTCGATTTTACCAGCAGCAGAAATATTTCACAGCGTTTAATCCAGGTAATTATTTCACCACCGGGAATTGAAGTAATGGTTGAAGGTAAAGTTGACTGGAAAAAAGATGATCGTTCCGGATTCCAGGAACTATTCCGGTTTAGAACTAAAAAATTTCTTTCAAGAACCTTTTCTAATGATGAGATTAACAATTCCGATATCGAAATTGAGAACACAAGTTTTAATTCCGATCTGACTTCGGACATTATTAAGAAAGGTAAACCAACAGGATTAGTGGGCATAGAACTCAGATTGTTAGACCCAAGAGGAAATTTTATTTCGAAGGACTATGAAGAGATTTCTTTTTTAAATCCCACAGCCCCCTCAATAATTCTTCCTATTGATGGAAGTTCCTATGATATCGGGTCTATTATTTTACAATGGACTTCTTCAGTTGGCGTAACAAGTTATAAAATTAAAGCCAACTATGTAGCTGATAATGCTCTCAATCTTGAAGAAGCTCTTAATTCCGGAAACCCGTTAATTGATGATCACGACGTTGGAACTGTAACTTCAATCAGGTTAAATAATTTTCTAAAAAGAGAATTATTAGCCGACACAAATGTTGTTGTAGTAGTTAAAGCATTTGTTCAGGGTCCGGGCGGCGGAGATGTTCTAAATAGTCCGCTGGCTATGTTCAAAACAAATGCAACCGGGACTAAAACTACTACTATAAGAATCGGTAATCCTGATTTGATAAGATTAGCAAATCTTTTACCGCCGCAATTCAGTAAAGAAATTAGAGATAAACTATTGAATGGAGAAATTCAACCAGAGCAGATTCAAATTACAGATGAAAGTGGAAACGTATTAAGCTTTTCGGATTTTATTGAGATACTCGGTTTTCTTGAGAAGGATAATAGTGCAATTATTTCAATAACATTTTCTCCAAAATGATAATAACAGGAGTTTTGAAATGATAAATCCTAAAATTATTCTAACGGCACTTGGAGTTTTTTTGTTAACCGGTTTTTCGACCGAGAAAAATACTGCTCCACCTTCAGATTCACCTATTGTACAGGTTAAGAAAATAATTAAAGATGTTACCTTCCGTGCAAATCCTGATCAATCTGATTGGGGAAAAGTTAAAGTTGGGCTTATACTTAGCGATGGGGGACAGGTAAAAACGGGTTCCAGCTCTCTGGCACTTGTTCATTTTATTGACGGTTCCGGTTTGTTGCGGGTAAGAGAAAACTCTATTCTTAATATCTATGGTAAATCGGAAAATAAAAAAATGAGCAAGAATACTTTTATTAATAAAGGAACGATTGGTTTCGAAGTAAATAAACAAGCTGAAGATGAAGAGTTTAAGTTTACAACACCAACAGTAGTTGCATCCATAAGAGGGACTGAAGGATTTATTGAGCATAACGACATTGATACAACCTCCACAATATTTTTGAATACCGGCTCTGCAACTTTTCAGACTCTCAGCGGTGAGGAAGGAACACTTGGAAGCGGTAATACTTTGAAAGTAAATAAGGATGGTTCTTACTTGCTTTCAAGCTCTACTGCAGAGGATTCCACCCGGTTCAAATCATCTAAATCTACTACTACAAGACAGGTGATAATTAGAACCAGAAATGGTGATATAAAAATTGAATATTTACAGGATAAATAAAAAATAAATAAATATTGAAAATAGAGGGCGTGATGAAAAAGTTTATTGTTATATCACTTATATTAATTTTTTCAATCTCCAATATAGAAGCCCAGGTAAGCGATTATATTTCTGCAGTAAGAATCGGCGATGCTAAAGATAAAATTCCGGTTAATGTATCTGCAACACTTTTTTCAACAGAAAATATTTCTGGTATTAATCTATTCTTCAAAAAATTCGGTGAGAGTGAATACAGAAATATAGAAATGTTGATAGCAGGTAATACTGCTTCAGCTCAAATAGATGCTGAATATGTTCTACCTCCTTACATCGATTATTATTTACTTATCACATTAAAAAATGGGAATACACAAACCTACCCGGTTGGAATTGAACAGGGTATTTCACCGTTACAAATCGCGGTTTCGGGTGCGAGTGAAAAGGATAAAGAAATAATTATTTTAAGTCCAACAGATGGCGAAATTCTTTCCCGGGATAATCTACTTATATCAATTTCATTTTTTAAGGCACCGGATAATGTTGATATAAAAAAGACAAAAATTTTCCTGAACAATGAAGACATAACCGGTTTAGCACTATTTACAAACGAACTGATAGTTATAAGTGGAGAAAGTTTTGAAGGAAAACTCCCGGGCGGATCGAGACTATTAAAGGTTGAAGTCTATGATAAAGATGGTAATTCATATCACTCAATTTCAAAAACTTTTCAGGTAGTTTCAGCAGCTGTTGCAGAACAGGTAAGTTCCAGATGGAAATCACTTGGCAATCTTAGAGCCGAATCCCGAAGCGAAACATTT
>JAGXSM010000010.1 GCA_018333725.1 Melioribacter sp.
CGAACCAAATAATAAATCCATTATGCAAGTCCTAAAAGCCAATGACTTCGATTGCGAGAACAGAAAATATGAAAGCGATTTACTGAACCTTTCATTCAAAAATCACAAAAAGGGAGAAGGATCTTACCTATTTGGTTCTACATGGAATTTGATTGACCAGATGATTATCTCACCATCGCTCAATGATGGTAAGAATATTGAATACGTATGCAATTCATTCACTATTATAAAACCTGAGTTCATGGTTGCAAAAGAAGGTGACAGGAAGAATGGTCCATTACCAACATACTCCGGTAATCGATATCTGGGAGGTTACAGCGACCATTTCCCCATAGGTGCATCTTTTATATTAGTCGGTGATAAATAGTAATATGAAAAAAATATTTATACTCCTTGGCGCATCAGGCAATTTAGGAAGTTATGCCGCAAAATATTTTCTTGAAGATGATTCATTTGATCGTTACTATTTTATAAGCCGTAAAAAAGTTGATTACAGTCGTGGCGCTCTAATTCTGGTAGATGATTTAACAAATGAGCAAAATGTTGAAAATGGATTCAGTAATATTGTTAAAGGTGACGATAATTTTTATTGTTTCCTGAATACTATCGGCGGGTATTGGGGCGGAAAGGAAATTGCAGATACTTCATTATCGGATTGGCAGAAAATAATTGATATTAACCTTACTTCATCCTTTCTAATTGCTAAATATTTTATTCAATTATGCAAAACGGGATTAGGAGGATCGTTATGTATGATAAGTGCATTATCCGGAGTTTATCCTGAAATCAATAAAGGTGCATACAGCATTTCAAAAAACGGAATTAATTATTTAACCAAATTATTGGCTTTAGAAAATCATGATAAGAACATATCGGTTAATGCAATCGCACCTTACATAATCGATTCGCAAGAAAACAGGGAATGGGTAAAAGATAAAACTATGCTGATTCCAAAAGAAAATATTTGTAAATTGGCACAGGAGATTTTTAATGACCCCGGAATAAAATCGGGTAATATATTTGAGTTACGATTTTCTAATAAATAAGCGTTAATTAATAACAAGAGTAAAAAATTATTTATTGACTTTTTTTCCTCATTTAATTAATGTTACCCACATCTTTTTTAGAGAATTCGAAAGTTTTGACATATTTTTTAATTAATAACAATATCGGAGGCTTTTCTTTATGCAAATAGCAGAGATTACCGGAATACTATCATTAGTTTTAGCCCAGGTTCAAGAACAAAGCACCATTGGCTACTTACAACAGAAATTTATTGAAGGCGGCGGATTTATGTGGCCAATTTTATTCTGCTTGGTTGTAGGACTTGGTTTTGCAATCGAAAGATTTATTACATTAACTCGTGCCACAATGAACACAAAGAAATTTGTAGTTCAGGTAAAAGACGCATTAACAAAAGGCGGAGTTCAGGAAGCAATTAAATTATGCGAAAATACCAGAGGTTCCGCTGCATCTGTTTTCCATGCCGGTTTATTAAGAGCAGACGAAGGTTTAGAAGCTGCTGAAAAAGCTATCATGGCTTATGGTGCAATTGAAATGGGATTCCTTGAAAGAGGATTAATCTGGATTTCATTATTCATCAGTTTGGCTCCTATGCTCGGTTTTACCGGAACAGTTCAGGGTATGATCCAGGCTTTCGATGCTATTAAAGAAGCTGCTCAAATTTCTCCTTCAATTGTTGCCGGTGGTATTTCGGTAGCATTGCTAACTACTTTATTCGGTCTTATTGTTGCTATGATTCTTCAAGCTTTCTACAATTACTTTGTATCTAGAATTGACAGAATCGTTGCAGACATGGAAGAAAGTTCTATCGAATTAATCGATGCTCTTTACGAAATGAAGAAGAAATAATTTAGAGATTAAAAATGATCACACTGAAAAAGAAGAAATTGCCGGATGCTGAAATACCTACAAGCTCTATGGCCGATATTTCATTCTTGCTTCTTTTATTCTTTTTGGTTTCGACAGTTATTGATGTTGATACAGGTATTGGACTTACTTTACCTGAATTTACACCTCCGGAACAACAGGAATTGGTACCGATTTCTAAGGATAGATTAGCTGCAGTTCTTATTAACGAAAACGGAGACGTTTTACTTAATAACGAAATAATTGCTATCCCTCAAATTTCCAAAACACTGAAACCAAGAATCGAAAGCAAGGTTGATCAACCTGCCAATAAAAAGCTTGTTGTATCAGTTAAAACGGATCGTAAAACAGATTACAACCTGTATATTCAGGCGCTCGATCAAATCAAGGATGCTTATTTCCAGGTTAGATCTGAATATGCCATAAATAGACTCGGTAAGAGATTTGTAGATATTGATGAAAGAAGTGAAGAAATGAAAGAAATTAGAGATAAGATACCAATTACTATCAGTATAGCTGAACCAGAAGCTATAAAAAAATAATTTAGAGGATTTTAGAATGAAATTTGAAAAAAAGAGAGCCAGTACAAAACAGAATATTCCTACTGCTTCTTTACCTGACATTGTATTCATGCTGTTATTATTCTTTATGGTTACCACTACGTTAAGAGAAGTTGATGTTCTCGTTAGTTTCAGACTGCCTGAAGCAAAAGCTATTGAAAAAATAGAGAACAAGAGATTGGTTTCTTATCTCTGGGTTGGTCAGGATGGAAGAATTCAGGTTAACGATAGTTTAACCCAATTAAATGAAATTCAGAAAATTATGTATGCTAAAAGAGTGGCTCTTCCAAATGTAATTATTTCCCTTCGTATCGATAAAAGTTCTCAGATGGGAGTTGTTACTGATATTCAGCAAGAATTAAGAAAAGCTTCTTGCCTTAGAATTAATTATTCCACTCTTCTTAAAATATAACAATCCTTTTTTATGAATTGAAGGTAGGTTATTGAATAATGGCCTACCTTTTTTTTTGAGGTTGATATGAGTCTTAAAGAGAAAATTAATGATGAACTTAAGTCCGCTATGAAGTCCGGCGATAAAATTAGATTGGAAACAATCCGCTCCATTCGTGCTCTGATTCTGGAATTTGAAAAAAGCGGAAGCTCCAAAGAACTTACTCCCGATGATGAGATTAAAATGCTTACATCCGCATCCAAGAAAAGAAAAGAATCAATCGAACAATTTCAAAATGCTAATAGAATTGAATTAGCAGAAAAAGAAATTCAGGAATTAAAAATTATAGAAGAGTTCTTACCCAAGCAGCTTTCGCATGATGAAATATTTGCAGAAGTGAAGAAAATGGCCGATGAGATTGGTGCTAAAACAAAGGAGGATTTCCCAAAGCTAATGCCCTTAGCAGCAAAAAACCTTAAAGGTAAAGCCGATGGGAAAATTATTAAAGAAATTGTAGAAAAAATATTGAGCATTAATTGAATTACATTGATTATATAATTTTTGTTGCAGCAATAATTGGATTTGTTCTTGGCTTTAAAGACGGATTAATAAGAAAAATAATTGGTTTGATAGGCCTTATAGCTGCAATTTTTCTTGCATATAAATTTTCCGATGACTTTGGAAATATTCTTCAACCGGTTTTTAACAAAGACGAATATTTCTCTAACGTAATAGCCGGTATTTTAATATTCCTGGTTACTATTTTAATTGCCTCAATTATTAAACGGCTTGTCCATCCATCCGATAAAATAAACCTCTTTATCAATCAGTTTATTGGCGGAATTTTAGGAGTAATTCAAATTGTTTTTTTCCTGAGCGGTTTATTTTTATTTCTTAAAATATTCAGCTTCCCCGATAAAACTACAGGTAATAATTCATTGCTCTATAAATCAGTTTACAATCTTATCCCTTCTTCAGTTGATCTTGTTATGGGACAAAGAGAAAAAGGTGCAGATATTATTAAAGGCATTATTGAAGATAAGGATGGAATTTCTCCTTCTAAAAACGATTCGACAAAATAATTATGATTTCCCTGGAAACATTAGAGAAACTCGAATTCAGTAAAGTTCTAAATTACATTACACATTATTGTATTACTGATAACGGTAAGGATAAAATTCTTAAGCTATTTCCATTTACTACCACTGACTTTGCAGTAAGGGACGGTAAACGTGTAACGGAAGCAAAAGAAATTCTAATTAAAAACGATCTTCCTCCGGTTGAATATATCCCCGATCTTACAGAAATAATATCACGTTCCAGGATTGAGGGGACAATAATCCCATCCAGGCAAATACTGGAAGTATTAAAACTAGCCGAGGTCTCAAGAAAGTTATCTCAATTTTTAAAAACCCGTGGTTCGGAAGTTGCTTTATTATCTGAGTTTCGCGATAGTTTATTTGTTGATAAAGTTTTTGAACACCAGATCTCAAGAGTATTTACCGAAACAGGTGAGATTCGAGATGATGCTACTCCCAGGCTGAAAGAAATAAGAATTGAAATCCGCGAGAAAGAGAATCAATTACGTAAAATGGTAAATAAACTTCTTAAGCAGTTAAGTGATTCATACCTTGTTCAAGAAGAATATATTACGCTTAGAGATGGAAGAATTGTTTTACCTATTAAATCGGAACATAAGCGTCACGTACGCGGATTCATTCACTCTGAATCTGCTACCGGTCAAACTGTTTACGTTGAACCGGAAGAAACTCTGGAACTGAATAACGAAATTCTCTCTCTCAGCTTTGCAGAGAAGAGGGAGATTGAAAAAATTCTAAAAAATCTGACAATAAAAATCGGTGAAGTAAGCCACGATCTTAGAAAATCTCTCGACTCAATATCAGAACTCGATTCTATTTTTGCACGGGCTAATTATTCTATTGAAATAATCGGCGCCAGCCCTACTTTCGATATTACAAAACCACTTGAACTGATTGAAGCAAGGCATCCTGTGCTTCTTAAAAAAATCGGTTTTGAAAATGCAGTCCCTCTTAATATTAAGTTTAAGGACGAATTGGTTGTTCTTATTACGGGACCTAATGCCGGTGGTAAAACTGTTACGTTAAAGACAATCGGACTAATAGTACTGCTTGCTCAATCAGGCATTCCTGTACCTGTTCACCCGGATTCCAATCTCCATTTCTTTAACCATGTATTGGTTGATATAGGTGATGCTCAATCAATAGAAGATGAATTGAGTACATTCAGTTCTCACTTAACTAATATTAAAAAAATAATTGATAGTTCGGACAAGTATTCTCTTGTCTTAATTGATGAAGTTGGAACAGGAACAGACCCTACAGAAGGTTCAGCTATTGCTGCCGGTATTTTAATTACATTGCGTGATAAAGGAGCCAGGGTTATTGCAACAACGCACCACGGGGCACTTAAAATAGTTGCCAACCAGTTAGATAATTTTCAGAATGCATCGATGGAATTCGATACCGAGAACTTGAAGCCTACTTACCGATTTAACCAGGGAATTCCCGGTTCAAGTTATGCATTTGAAGTTGCCGGAAGAATCGGTTTTGATGCTAAATTTATTGAATTATCTAAAGAGTATCTCGATATTGATAAAACAAAAATCGAGGACTTTTTAGCAAACCTCGAGATAAAATCGAAAGTTCTAAAGGATCAGTTGAACCGTCTGGAAATTGAAAATGCACGACTGAAAGGACTTACAAACCTCTACCAGGATAAGATTGATAAATTAGAAAAACAGAAAAAAGAAATTCTTGATCAGACAAGAGAAAAAGCTGAATTGTATTTATTGGATATGAATAAAAAAATAGAAAATGCTATAAAAAATATACGTGAATCTAATGCAAATAAGGAAGTAATTAAAAAAGAAAAAGAATCTATTAAGAATCTAAAAGAGGATGCAAAAAAAGTATTTAAGAAAGAAAATATTGTTCAGGATAAAAATCATCATCTAAAAGTTGGTGATTATGCTTCTTTAAAGGATACTAATTCTGCCGGCGTAATAGAGGAAATAAATATTGAAAAAGATAAAGCGGTTCTTACAATTGGCTCTCTAAAGATTAAAGCCCGGTATTCTGAATTGATACCTGCTAAAAAACAGGATTATGAATCCCTGAAATATTTTAAGCATGATGTTATGACCGATCAAAACTATCGTCTTGACATAAGAGGAAAGAGAGCTGATGAAGCAGAACTGGATATACTTAAATTTCTTGATAGTTCTAATATGAATGGTCTTGACCGTGTTGAAATACTCCACGGTAAAGGAACCGGTGCATTAAAGCAATTAGTGCAAACAATTCTAAAAAATTATATTTATGTTAAGAATTATTATTATGCTAATATTGAAAGTGGCGGGGACGGAATAACAATTATTGAGTTCAAATAATATGTTTAATAAAATACTGATTGCAAATAGAGGTGAGATTGCCGTTAGAATTATTAAAGCATGCCGCGAACTCGGTATCAAATCTGTTGCAATTTATTCTGAAGTAGATAAAAATTCTTTGCATGTTAGAATAGCAGATGAAGCTTACCTTATCGGTACTTCTCCGGCTAATGAATCCTACCTTAGTAAAGAAAAAATAATAAATCTTGCAAAAGAGATTGGCGCAGAAGCAATTCATCCGGGATATGGCTTCCTTTCAGAAAATTCGGAATTCATAAAGATGGTTGAAGAATCCGGAATTGTATTTATCGGTCCATCTTCTAAATCGGTAGAAATGATGGGAGAGAAAACTTCTGCAAGAAGATTAATGAAGAAGAATAATGTTCCAATTGTGCCGGGTACAATTGAATCTTTGCATGATTATAAGGAAGGGATCAAGATTGCCAATGAAATCGGTTATCCTGTAATGCTTAAAGCTTCTGCCGGCGGCGGCGGTAAGGGAATGAGAAAGGTGTTTAATGATTTTGAATTCGAAGAGTCGTTCAATCGTGCACAGAATGAATCATTGAAGGCATTTGGAAAATCTGAAGTATATATTGAAAAATTAATTCTCAATCCAAAGCATATTGAAGTACAGATTTTTGCTGATAAATATGGTAACTACATCCATCTTTTCGAAAGGGAATGTTCAGTCCAGCGCAGACATCAAAAAGTAATTGAAGAAGCTCCATCATTTTTTGTGGACGATGAAACACGATCTAGAATTACAAATGCCGCTATTACTGCGGCTAAAGCTTGTAATTACTACAATGCGGGGACAATCGAATTTTTGATGGATAG
>JAGXSM010000011.1 GCA_018333725.1 Melioribacter sp.
AACCAATAATACTTTATAAGAATTAATAATCATTTTAATCACCTTTATTTGTTTTCATTAATCGGGGAAAGTCCAGTTACATTTTCCAGTTCAAAAATGCTTTGATAATATTTTATTTCGAGTCCCTTGTTCAGTATAATTCCATCCTTATAGGCATTCAGTCCGTCAATAAACTCCACAAGTGAAATTTCTCCTTGTTCGTAAGAATAAGCTGCGGATGTAAAAACATTTTGAAGCTGAAGATCATTTTTATTTGTGATCAATGCTTCGTATTGTTTATACTTAGCAAAGGATGTTTGGACTTCCGTCTCGATTTGTTTTATTAGATATTCTCTCTGCTGTTCAAGAATATTTAGGTCCGTTTCCGATTGCTCAATTTCCAACTGGTTTCTTTTGAAGAGAGGTATTTCAAAATTCAACTGGAACACGGACCCGGAATGATTATCCAACTGCTTCTTGTAACCGACAGTTAGATTGATATTAGGAATAATTTTCAGTTTGTTGTGAGAAAGGAAAGCGGATTCACTTTCGACAAGTTGTTCAATTGCCTTCAAATCTTTACGGTTATTAAGTGCAGTTTTTAAAAGCTCTTCGTTTAATTGAGTAATGCTATGTAATGACAGTATAGGGATTGTTTGAAGATTTTTATCGGAATCATAGCCAATCAATAGTTTTAATCGATTTAGGAAATTATTCCGCTCAAGTTCAATTTCCTTGACTTCAGTTTTGAACTTGTTCGCTTCGATAAGAATTCGTTGAAGTTCGTATTCTGATATGTCTCCTTCCAGCAATCGCTGTTTAGCTGTTGAAGCGATTTCATCGATCTTAACAAGTGTGTTATTTAAATCTATTGAGAGTTGTTCATAGAAATGATATCCCACATATGCATTTTGAACTTGGAATATGATGCCGCGCTTCGAGTTCTCTAATAGCAAACGCTGCGCTTCTAATGATTTTTCTTTTGAATAGATATTACTCCATCGGTCCCACAAAAAATTTAGCGGTAATGATCCGCTCGTAATCCATTCTCCAATTTTGGCATTATTCAGTTTCAGATCTTCGCGTGAATAATTGAATATAGGATTAGGAATGCGCGATGATTCATTAAGGCGGGATTCCGATTTCTTTATTAAAGAATTCTGTTTCTGTATTTCTATGTTTTTATCTAATGCTTGACGAATAGCTTCATCAAGCGAAATAGCAGTTTGTGCTTGTAATTGAATTATACAAAGCACGGATAAAGCAATTAAGAGACGGAATAGTCTCACGTTACCTCCGTGAAATTATATTATTTTTAAGAAATATTTTGTAGTATTAAGCGGCTACAGCGAAAGGGGGTGAAGCGTTACCTGAGGAATGGACGGACTTTTCCTTAAGAATCTTCCAAGAGTGAAAATCCTCTGTAAATTTTGTTTTGCAAGATTCAGTTTTGAATTCGAATGAAATAATAGTGCAAAAAATGAGTGGGTTATTCAGAGTATCAACAAAACGAGGAGAAAGATTAGTAACTAAAGTATTAATTACAACCGGATGGTTATGTTCATCATTTTGATCTAATGTGTGTTGACATTCAGTTGTATCAGTCTTCTGCACTACATCTTGCAATAAATGAGAATGGTACTCTACTTCTTCCTTCTCCAAAATCGAATCTTCGTGATGATAATGGAAAAAAGGAGATACCAAATAGAAACTCAAATAAAGAAGAGCTACTAAAGTTAATGATATTCTATTATATAACGACTTATTCTGCATGTTTTGGGAAATAGTTGATGTGAAATTAAGTTTTGTTCTTACAAGATGCAATTATAATATAGAAATCGCATCTTCAAAATATTGCTTATGTGGGTGTATAGTCAAAAAAGCTGTCTCTGTTATTTATTTTGGAAAAGGTGATGTTTATGTATCTACATTTCAAGGTGTAATCAAGAAAAAAAGAATAATGATAGGACAAATTTGAATTGCAATAAATATTTTAAGCTAACAATGAGTGCATTACGAGACAAACTCAATGAAACTTTCCTTGCTTGGAGATTGTTACAGAAGTAAGATTTAGCTAAATTTCATAAAATGAAAAAAACCAATAGACATAGAAGTTTGGAAAAAATAGCCGGAATAATTCTAACTGTTTTTATTTTTACTTTTATTCATTCGGAATTTGGATTTCTTACACCGGAAAACCACACACACCAGACGCACGATTTTTGCCAATTGGTTAACGGCACTACAAACCAGATCCAAAAGACTGTAAATACTATTCTTTATAAACCAACAGTAATAAAAGATATTTGTTTCCATTGTTTTGATGAAACTCTAACAGTAAATGAAAAAGTTTTATCGAGAACATTTTGGGATGATCATATTAAAGGCAGCCATACCGGAGATATACACATACAAAATTGCACCTTTCTGATTTAACCAATCTCGTTTCATTTCGTTAATCCCTTTACGGGATAAGTGTATTTTATCATAAAATTATTTGGAGAAAGTATGAACAATTTTTTTGTTTTGTTCGCAATCGCATTGTTCCCGATTTGCGTTTACGGACAAACTGGAATAAAAAAACTTAGTTTGAATGAAGCTATTGAAATAGGATTGAAAAATAATCCGGAAGTAAAAAGCGCAATAGAAAATATTTCCGCATCAAAGGGAAGATTTTGGAGCGGAATATCTTTGCCGCAACCGGAGATTGGCGTTAGCTATGAATATGCACCGGTGAATAGCAGTTTAAGTAACTATAGCGAAAAAACTTTAGCAGTAAGTCAATCCTTCGAGTTCCCCTCAAATTATTTTCTGAAAGGAAGTAAATTCAGCAAGGAAGTAGAAATTGCAGTTTACAAACTAAACTTGACTGAAAGAAGCGTAATCAATCAAGTGAAAACCAGTTACTACAAAGTTCTGGCGAAACAATATCAGGTAAAATCCGCTGAAGAGAATCTTATAATCTCAGAAAATTTTTTTAAGAAAGCTGAGATAAGACAAAATGTAGGGGAAGGAACTAATCTTGAGAGATTAACCGCAAAGGTTCAATACACAGAGGCGCAGAACAATCTTGAAGTAACCAAAAATGAACTTACAACTGCATTTGCTGAACTGAATTATTCACTCGGATATGGAAGACAAAGTTATGATTCGAATTTCGGTTTAACAGACTCGCTTGTTTTTGTTGATCATAGAATAAGTTTAGAACAAATCTATAAATCATTTGAAGAAACAAATCCTCAGATAAAGATTGCCGAATTAAATTATGGAATAGCATCTGTTGAAAAAGGACTCGCGTGGTCATCACTTCTACCAAATATTAATTTGGCTTATTTCAAACAAACGCGAGACGGTGATACCGGATTTTATGGGGCTTCATTCGGTATATCAGTCCCACTCTGGTTTATGTTTGATCAAAGAGGAAAAATTCAAGAAGCGGTTGCAAATCAGTCAATTTCTGAATCCGAACTGCAATTAACAAAGAATGAAATTGCCTTAAAAATAAAAAGCGCGTTCACTGATCATGATAATAATCTAAAGCAAGTAAAACTTTATGTGAGTGAGATACTTCCGCAAGCCGAAGAGATTTACAGAACCGCAATAAAAAGCTACGATGCTGGAGAGCTGACATACCTTGAATATCTTCAAGCAAAACAGACGTTAATAAACTCACGGAATAATTATATAAACGCCTTGTTCAATCATTATCTATCGGTCTTTAGGATTGAGGAAATAGTTGGACAAAATATTATTGACAAATCAGAATTGGAGAAATAAATGAAAGCAAGTATCAAATTATTAATAACCGCTAATGTTTTAGTATTTGTTCTTTTGGGATGCGGTGGTAAAGAAGAACCTAAACAAGAAGAAAGTAAAAAAGAACACAGCGAAGTTGTAAAACTATCGGCTGAATCTATTATGCAAATAAAATTAGAAACTGAAACAGTATCATTTCAACCATTTACAGGTTATCTATCAATTCCGGCAAAGGTAATAACTAATCAAGATAATGAAGCGCAAATCGGTTCGCTTGTTCAAGGAAGAGTCCATCAAGTATTTGTAAAGATTGGAGATTATGTTAAAGCCGGACAAGTATTAATGACGGTTGAAGGTCTGGACGTTGGAGAGATTAAAGCAGGTTTTTTAATAGCAAAAGCTGCGCTTGATTTTACAAAAGCAAATTATGAAAGACAAAAAAAACTATTTGATGAGAAAATAGGATCTCAAAAATCATTATTAGAAAGCCAAGCTGAATATGAAAAAGCGCTTGCAGAATACAAAGCTGAAGATAAAAAAATTCATTCTGTTGGTCTTAGCGATGAAGATGTAACTGATGCAAAAATAGGAGAAGAACACACATCAGGCACACTGCCAATTAAATCATCTATTAATGGCGTGGTAGTTGAAAGAAATGTTGTCATTGGACAGTTAGTTGATGCGACTACTAACGCTTTCAAAGTGATTAATACAAATACGGTTTGGGTTGACGGACAGATTTATGAAAAGGATATAACTAAAATAAATCAGAAAACAAATGCATTATTCACATCGGCAACTTATCAAAACGAGAAATTCAGTGGTAGAATAATATACATCGGACAAACTGTTGACGAACAGTCAAGAACAATTACAATACGCGGTGAGTTTAGTAACACGAATAACAAATTGAAACCGCAGATGTTTGGTGAATTAAAGATTCCGGTAGGCGCAAGTGTAAAGGCAATTATGATTCCAGACGAAGCAGTTGTTAAAGAAGCCGCATTGGAATACGTTTTTGTTCAAAGAAGCGATACAACCTTCGAGCAAAGAAAAGTAATTACGGGAATATCAGTTGATAACCGGATAGAAATTAAGGAAGGACTGAAAAAAGGTGAAAAGGTAGTTTCGAAAGGCGTGTTTTATCTGAAGAGCGAGCTGAAGAAAGAAGAATTAGTAGGAGATGAACACTGATGTTAGAAAAAATTATTTCTTTGACGTTGAAGCAGAAGGGGATGATAATTTTCCTTTCGCTGCTTATAGTTGCGTTCGGATTATATTCATATCTGACTTTACCGATTGATGCTTTTCCGGATGTAACAAATATACAAGTAGAAGTAGTGAGTCACGCGAATGGACTTTCCGCAATAGAGATTGAACGGAATGTAACTTACCCAATTGAGATGGCAATGCGTGGTTTGCCTGATGTTGAACAGATGCGTTCGGTTACTAAGTTCGGGCTTTCAATAGTAACAATAGTTTTTAAAGATGATGTCGATATATACTTTGCTCGCCAGTTGGTTTTTGAGCGATTGGGTGAAGCAAAAGAAAATGTGCCCAAAGGTGTTGAGGTTGCCATGGGTCCAATTGCTACGGCAATGGGAGAAATATATCAATACACACTTGAAGGGAAGATGCCAAGCGATTCGCTTGCAAAGATCGCTTACTTAACAAACTTGAGAACAATTCAAGAGTGGATTATAACACCGCAGTTAAAAAGTGTTGCCGGAGTAAATGAAATAAATTCTTTCGGCGGTTACTTCAAACAGTATCAAGTAATTGTATCGCCGGAGAAATTACTAAAGTATGCTGCAACGGCTGACGAAGTATATTCTGCAATCGAGAACAATAACCAAAATGTTGGCGGAAATATTCTTGAAAGAAATTCCGATCAATTTATTGTTCGCGGAGTTGGTTTGATTAAGAACATTAGCGATATAGAAAATATTGTGCTGAAATCCCACGGAGGAACACCAACTTACGTAAGAGACGTTGCTGAGGTAAAGATTGGCGAAGAAGTGAGGATGGGCGCATCAATGAAGAATGGAGTTGATGAATCGGTTGGTGGAATTGCAATGATGCTTCGCGGTGAGAACAGTCGGGATGTTGTTAATCGTGTAATAGAAAAAGTGAAAGAAATAAATGGGAATAACATCCTTCCGGATGGAATTAAAATAGTTCCATTTTATGATAGAAGTGATATAGTAAACGCAAGTGTT
>JAGXSM010000012.1 GCA_018333725.1 Melioribacter sp.
AAATTGCTGACATTGTTGATGAACTTGATACAGATGATGCAACCGATATCGTAAGTGAATTACCCGAAAACGTTGCAGAACAAGTTTTAGAATATATCGAACCTAAATCTTCTGAGGAAGTAAAAGAACTCTTAAAATACCGGGACGATTCTGCCGGCGGAATTATGAGCAGCGATTTTGTAAGCGTTATGGAAGATGCTACCGTTGCCGATGCAATTGAAGAAGTAAGAAAACAAGCCGATAATATTGATCACATTTATTACATCTTTGTAACAAAGAACAATAGTGAATTAATTGGATTCCTTTTACTTAAATCGTTGCTAATTCATCCGCTTGACACAAAGGTTGCAAATATACTGGAAGAAGAATTAATTACTGTTCACCCGGATGATGATCAGGAACTTGTTGCTAATTCAATGAAGAAATATGATCTGGTTTCTATTCCTGTTGTTGATAACAATGGAATAATACTTGGTAGAATAACCATTGACGACATTGTAGATGTAATTGGCGAAGAAGCAGAAGAAGATATCCAGAAGTTTGCCGGATTATCGGAAGAAGAAGAGATAAGCGATAGCTCAATAAAAATTTCGCGGATAAGACTTCCATGGCTTTTTGTTGCGTTATTTGGAGAGTTGATAAGTGCAGTTGTGCTGGCATCATTCCAGGCATCAATAGAAAAAATTCTAATTGCAAGTTTTTTCATCCCAATTGTTATGGCAATGGGTGGCAGCTCAGGTACACAAGCTGCAATAGTTATGGTAAGACGGCTTGCAGTACATGACGTATGGTTCTCAAATAGCTTTAAGAAAATATTCAAAGAGTTTATAGTTGGTTTTGTTAATGGAATTATCTGCGGGGCTATATTAATAATAGCAACCCATTTCCTTTTTAATGCAGAGCTAAAATTTTCAATTGTTTTATCGTTATCTCTGCTTATAATAATGATTTTTGCTACTGTAGCTGGCGCATCAATTCCGCTAATCCTTAAAAAATTCGGAGCCGATCCGGCTGTTGCAACAGGTCCCTTTGTAACGACTATGAATGATATTTTCGGATTAAGTATTTATTTATCAATTATAACTTTTGCATTTCTCTGATAATGAAACGGATTGCTTCGATCCTAGTATTATTAAATGCAACCGACATGGTTGTAATTTCATTTTGTATTCTCCTTTCAATACTCAACATTGTATTCTACAGTCGTATTGAATACTGGTATCTCAATATATCTTTTAATGCTGTCATAGTATTATTGATATTATTGATCACACACAATATTAAAAAAGGAAAAAGCCCAATCTGGGAGCAACTTCATTACTGGTATCTGGTTCCGTTAATTTTTATTTTCTTCAAAGAGTTATACCTGATGGTCGATCCAATACGCGGGGTCATTTACGATGATCTGCTAATCTCGATCGACCGGTTTATTTTCGGTACAGACCCGACAATTGAGTTATATAAAATTTCGAATCCTTTACTAACAGAGATACTACAGATAGTTTACGCAACATTCTTCTTTCTGCCGGTTATTTTAGGAATTGAATTTATTCTTAGAGATAAAATGAAAGAACTTGATTATAGCGCCTTCATTATTGTTTATGGTTTTATACTATCGTTTATCGGTTACTTGTTAGTTCCGGCAATTGGACCAAGATTTACTCTTCACGATTTTGCGACGAATAATTTAGAAATGCCCGGATTATTTTTAACCGATTTTCTAAGAGAGATAGTAAATTCCGGGGAGTCGATACCGGCCGGCACACTAAATCCGGCACAAGTAGTTCAACGCGATGTCTTCCCCAGCGGACATACGCAAATGACTCTTTTAGTCATGATACTTTCGTTCAGGTTTAATAGTCGTATTAGATATTTTTTTCTGATTAACGGAACATTATTGATATTTGCAACTGTTTATTTAAGATACCATTATGTAATCGATTTGATTGGCAGCGTTTTATTTATGTTCTTTACACTATGGAGTGGTAAGATAATATATAACCGTTGGGAAGTTACAAGAGGAATGAAAGATTTAAATATTTATCCAAATGATTTAGAGAAATCATCACGTTAATATTCCGGCATCTACCTTTTGTACTGTTTCAACTATAAGGTAAAAATATCTATCGAGAGAACAGTTTGCATCTTCGCGGAGATAGCAATATCCTTCTGTATCCTGAGCCAGACAATCTCTGCATACTATTTCTTTCATAGTTATATATATTTTTGCTAGTGCTTCATTTTCGTTGTTATGAATTACATTTACTATTTGAGGAAGAAATAATTCTACAGCACATGCTTCTTTATCATTAAGCGTGCATCTTCCTTTCTCACTAGAATCGACACATATGGAACAGATATTTTGCTTTATAGCTTTTAGATATTTATCCATTACTTAATCCATATTTTTACAAAAAAAAGGTAACAATTAATTTTCTAAAATGGAAGAAACTCAAATCAAAAAAGAACGTGTAAAAAGAATATTCGATTCCATTTCTTATAGATACGATTTTCTAAATCATTTCTTAAGTCTTGGCATTGATTTCTACTGGCGTAAGAAAGCTATTGAGCTTAGCGGAATGAACTGTAATTCTATCCTTCTCGATATTGCATGCGGAACTGGTGATTTTTCAATTGCTGCTAATAAAGCCGGGGTGAAAAATATTTTTGGTGCAGACCTGTCGATAAATATGCTCCGCCTTTTCGATAAAAAGGTTGGATGGATAAAAGGGAGAACTTCGCAGTGTGTTGCCGAATTTCTTCCGTTTAAGGATGAAACTTTTTCTAACATTACTGTTGCATTCGGTGTAAGAAATTTTTACGACCTGTTTAAGGGATTTCAACAATTCAATAGAGTTCTTATAAGCAACGGGAAAGCAACCATACTTGAGTTCAGACTTCCTTCAAACAAATTGATAAGAAATTTTTATTTACTCTATTTTAATAAAGTGCTGCCATTTATTGGAAGACTTATTTCAAAAGACCGCGAGGCATACACCTACCTACCCGAATCTGTAAATGAATTCGATGAAAAAGTTGATCTTGTTAATTTATTGAAGCAAAGCGGATTTGCTAAAGTTGAAAAGCATTCACTCACATTCGGTCTGGTTCAGGTTGTTGTTGCACATAAATCATAGTGTAAATTCAAATCCAAATAATAACAAAATATTATCGAATAACGGACCAGATCCGCCTACATCAAAAACGGATGCATTCTGTTGAAGAATATCTAACTGGATTCGAATATCTGCATCATAATTATAATTTAAGCCCACCCCTAAAAATGAAGTAAATAATTGTTTGCTAGTATCAGAAGCTTTGCTAAGCCCTAAACCTAATTTCGGTTCAATTGTAAATTCACGAATATCAAATTGGTATCCGATCAAAGCTGATATACTTTTTAATGTAATATTTTCATGATAGGGATTTATAAATTTGTATTTGGAAGTCCAAAGAAAAAAAGATGGATGAAAACTAAATTTATTACTAAACAGAAACCTTGCGGATAGACTTAAACCAAACCCGGAGTTTGTACTGTGATAGTTTCCTTCAGAAGGTGCTTTGTAGCCGGCTTTAATTGAAATTGGGATTCTACTTTTTACTGAATCCTGATTAGCAACCAGCATACCATGAGATGCTATTAAGAATATTATTAAAATTATGTACTTTTTTTTGTTCATCTAACTCAAATTATTGGTATGTTTTTTTTATCTCCTCAACTTTATGACGTTTATAATCAGAAACACCAACCATCAATCCGGCTGTTGTAATAACGGCACCAATTATTTGATAGCTTGTTACATTTTCACCGAATAAAAACATAACAAATGGAATGATTGCCAGATAAACATTTGTATAAGGAACCCAGAAGTGAGCAGCGAACCTTGCCAATTTGAAAAATCCAAAGCTATAAATGTATCCGGTTAATCCGGCTAATACTACAAAAAGTATCGGCCACCAATTGTTTGGAATGATTGATCCGTCGAATAAAGAAAAGAACCTGTGAAATTCTGCTGCAGTAAATATTTTTTTTATCTCTTCTTTCTGCTCATCATTAAGATTTGATGACAAATAATAATCGCCATCTTTTTCAGAATAGAAATTTGATAAGTAGATTTTCTGGTTACTGTCTGCCTTTGCAATAACGCGTGTTTCATATACCTTCGATTCAATTTTTTCTGGTAGGTTTACGTTCATCATATTTCCGATAACCGGCATAATTAATAATGCGGAAGTAATAAAAATCATTTTCCAGATCTCACGCCAGACTACAAGTGCATTTGGTTCAACACCCGGTAATGCTGTTTGAACGGTTTTATTATTCAGGATTTGCTGAGAACACAAACAACAATTAATGATAATTATCCATGTAATAGCGGTTCCATCCAGCACTGCTTTTGGATCTGTAACTCCTCCTAAAATTCTTGGTAAATAAGGAATTGTTAATCCGGTTATTACCAGAATTATTCCAATCCAGTGTTCTTTTCTAATCGGTGCATCAAAAAGGAATTTACCAAAGAATGGAAGAAATGCTAAGTAAACATTTACATAGGGAGCAAAAAGATGTGGCGAGTAATACCTTGGTAAGTAGAAAAACCCGATATTCTCTATTACTCCGGTAAATGCACAAATAATAATTGTAATCATCGAAATAAACCCGGGCCACAAATATTTTATTTTTTTTCCTCTAACAACTTCTATTATTACTGCAATCAAAGCCCAGACTAATTTAGAAAGTTCGCGCCACCACGTCATTACACCGGGCGATACACCAACGGGTTGATTACCAACGAAACGCCGCTGGTTACCCATCCAGTTTAAAACGTACTGACCACCTAATGCGCCATTGATTATTGAAAGCCACAGAATTATCAGAAGCCATTCCATAATAACTTCCTAATTACATTGTAATTGATTCTTCTACTTGAAATAAATATATATTTAGTATAACTATCAATCTACAAATAATGTGCTCAATTTCTTTTTCAGCAAATTGAAAGAACCGGCACGGTGGCTGATCTTATTTTTTGTTTCAAAATCCATCTCACCAACTGTTATATTGAAACCATCTGGAATAAAAATCGGGTCGTAGCCAAAACCCATTGTTCCCCTTTGTTCATTTATAATAATACCGTGAAGTTCGCCAACAGCTTCAATTTTATTTTTACCGTCGTAATAAACGGCGGTGCTTACAAATTTTGCTTTGTGGGGTTCGGGAAAACTGGAGAGTTCGCTAATAACTTTTAAGTTGTTCTCTTCGTAAGTACATTTTTCACCGGCATACCTTGCGGAAATTACTCCGGGTCTCCCATCAAGCTGGTCTATTATTAATCCGGAATCATCTGCGATTGTTGGTTCATTGTATATATCGAAAACAGCTTTTACTTTTAACCAGGCATTCTCAGAAAAAGTTTTTCCTGTTTCATCTACATCGATATTATTCCCGAGATCATAAAGAGAAATGATTTCAAATGGCGAGTTATTAAAAATATTTTTTACCTCATTAACTTTTCCCTGGTTCTGGCTTGCAAAAATAATTTTCAAAGAAACTCCGTATTTAATCATTATTTAGGAACGTTGAATTAATTTTTGTAATTCTTCCCTACCTTCATATATTAATTTTTGCTCGTCGTAAATATTGCATATTCCATTTGAAGCTATTATATCGCCATCAATCAGAACATGCTTAACACTCTCTTTATTTGTAGAATAGACTATCTTCGAATAAACAGACTCATCAAAATTGTTGAGTGGTTGATCCGGCTTATCAAGATCGAGTAATACAAGATCAGCTTTTTTACCCGCTTCAATACTGCCGATTTCATTAT
>JAGXSM010000013.1 GCA_018333725.1 Melioribacter sp.
AAGATTGACCGCTCTAATAAAAAAATTACTGTTAGAAATTTAGTTTCAAACCAGACTTTCGACCAATTTTATGATAGGCTAATACTTACTACCGGTTCTAATGCTAAAAAACTTCCGCAGATAAAAGGTAATCCTTCTAATCTGTTTACGTTAAAATCTGTAAAAGATTTACTGCTTGTTAGAGATTATCTGGATAAGAATTCTGTAAGAAAAATATTAATTATTGGCGCCGGATATATCGGATTAGAAACGTGCGAAGCTTTTAAGTTATTGGGTTATGATGTTACATTGATTGATAAGGAATTCTTACCAATGCCGGGTGTTGATGATGAAATACGTCGTCTTATTTATGAACTGACGAATAAAAACAAAATAGAATTTTCCGGTGGAGTTAGGGAAATAAAATTTGGTTATAAGGATGATAAGATTACTACAGTAGGTTACGACGGCTATACAAAAGAATTTGATCTGGTTATGCTGGCATTGGGTTTTGAACCGAATAACTCTTTGGCAGTCTCATCAAAATTAGCAGTTGGTAAATTCGGTGGATTGAAAGTTGATCAGAAACTAAAAACATCAGATCCCAATATTTATGCTGCGGGGGATAATATTGAGGTTGTTAATAAAATTACTGGACAGTATGATTACATTCCAATTGCAACATATGCACAACAGATGGGGCACATAGCCGGAGAAAATGCCGCCGGTGGAAATTCTTTTGCGCATCCCGTTGTAAAAAATATAGCGGTTAAAATTTTTGATAAGTACCTTGTTACTGTTGGTTTAAGTTCAGCCGAAGCTGCACAAAATAAAATTAATTTTATTTCGGCTAATTCAATTGCAGCAAACCTTGTAAAGGTAATGCCCGGTTCTGATAATGTTTTTGGTAAGTTATTAGTCGAAAAATCCTCGCATAGAATTATCGGCGGTTTCTTTTTAGGCGGAAAAGAAGTTTCCGGTTACGGAGATATTATCGCTACCTTTATAAGTCAAAAAATAAAAGTAGGCGAGCTTGAAAAACTTAATTTCAATTATTCACCGCCAATATCACCATTTATCAATATTCTTTCACTGCTTGGTAGAAAAATGCAAAAGGAATTATCATGAAAAATCTGACCGTAGTAAACAATCCTTTAGTAATGCGCGATGTAACAATTTTAAGAGATAAGAGAACTGAATCCCATGAATTCCGTGCCGCACTTAACAGGGTTTCTTATACTATTGCAACGGAGATTGGCAAAGGAATCGAACTTGTTGAGTTTGATGTTAAAACTCCTTTAGAAATTACTAAAGGTTATCGATTGAAAAAACAAATTGTGCTTGTACCGGTTTTAAGGGCTGGTTTAAGTATGGTAAGTTCATTTCTTGATATGATACCTGATGCTAAAGTAGGGCATATCGGTTTACAACGGGATGAGAAAACTTTGGAACCAATTGATTATTATTATAAAACTCCCAAAAATCTGGATGATTCATTAACAATATTGTTGGACCCTATGCTTGCCACCGGCGGAAGTGCTGTTGCATCGTTTAAGTATTTAAAGGAACGGGGTGCAAAAAATTGTGTTTTGGCATGCCTGATTGCTGCTCCTGAGGGCGTTAAAAAAATGCTTGATGAACATCCTGAAGTTCCTATCTATACAGCTGCATTGGACCGCCAATTAAATGAACGGGGATTTATTATGCCCGGCTTAGGAGATGCCGGCGATAGAACCTTTGGAACTTTTTAACTGTTAATTCGATTAAAATTCTAAATCGATTTAGGATAATAGAAAAAGATGGAAGTTGCAATTAGCATAAAACACAAGAGAATGCTCGAAGACCTGCTCAATACATGTAAGCAGAATCTTCCATCTGTAAATGTTAAGCTGATCGAAAAAGCTTTCCAGTTAAGTTATGAATCGCATAAAAACGATTTCAGGGCTTCAGGTGAACCTTATTTTAATCACCCTTACGAAGTTGCAATGATTGTTGCCAGAGAAATTCCGCTTGATGATATTTCGGTTATTAGTGCCCTTCTGCACGATGTTGTAGAAGACAGTGAAATTAATCCAGATTTTATTACCAACGAATTCAATAAAGAAGTTTCAGAGATTGTTGATGGTGTTACAAAAATCGGTGGTGTTTTCAAAGGACAGGAAATTACACAAGCAGAAAATTACCGCAAATTACTCTTATCGATGGTTAAAGATGTCCGTGTTATACTTGTAAAATTTGCCGATCGATTGCATAATATGCGTACACTCGAATTTGTTCATCCGCAAAAACAGAGAAGAATTGCAAAAGAAACTTTAGAAATTTATGCACCGTTTGCTCACCGGTTCGGTTTGGGAGCTGTTAAATGGGAACTTGAAGACCTCGCTTTCAAATATCTTAACAAAGAAGCATATGAAGATATTGCTAAGAAAATTAAAGACACAAGGAAAGATCGCGAGTCGTTTATAAATAAATTTACCAAACCGATTTTAGAAAAACTTAAGGAACATAAAATCAATTACGAATTAGGCGGTCGTCCTAAACACCTTTATAGTGTTTACAGAAAAATGATTATGCAGAACCGCCCATTCGAAGATATTTACGATTTACTTGCAGTAAGAATTATTCTGGAAGGGAATGATCCTAATGAATGTTACTATGTATTGGGAATAATTAATCAGCTCTATAAACCGATTCCGGACCGTTTCAAAGACTTCATTTCGATCCCTAAAAAAAATAATTATCAATCTATACACACAACTGTAATTGGACCGGAAGGGAAATTAATTGAGGTTCAGATACGTACACGTAAAATGCACGAGATTGCCGAGCGTGGAGTTGCTGCTCACTGGAAATACAAAGAGAATCTGGCTTCATCTGATAAAGACCTTGAAGAATGGGTTAGCTGGGTTCGGGATATTTTTGAAAACGCCACCAAGGATGAAGCTACTAAAGAAATTCTGGCAAGTTTCAAACTGAACCTTTATCAGGATGAAATTTATGTCTTTACTCCTAAAGGGGATCTTAAGCGGCTTCCGCTCAATTCAACTCCAGTTGATTTCGCATACGAGATTCATAGTAATGTGGGTGATCATTGTATCGGAGCAAAAGTAAATGGAAGAATTGTTCCTCTTGATACACGGATACATAGTGGCGATCAAATTGAAATCATAACTTCCAAAAACCAGCGACCAAATAAAAGCTGGCTTCAATTTGTTCAAACTCATAAAGCTAAGAGCAATATTCGAAAGCACTTAAATAAAGAAGAAGAAGTTTTGGTTGAATCCGGAAAAGAAACATGGGAAAAGAAAATTAAAAAACTGAAACTTTCGTTCGGATCTGAAGAGCTTTCGAAATTAGTCCGTAAACTTAAATTTGATAACACAAGGCAGTTTTATGAAGCTGTGGCACTCAATAAACTGAACCTGGATGAAATATTAAACCCGACAGTTGAAACCGAAGAAAAACCAGATAAAGAACTTCACTTCGATAAATTTATTGATATAGCCCGTCATACAGCCGGTGGAATTGTTGTCGAAGGTGATCAGAAAGGACTTGCAATAAGCTATGCAAAATGCTGCAATCCTATCCCCGGAGATCCGGTTATTGGTTATGTTACAATTGGAGAAGGAATAAAAATACATCGTAAGGATTGTCATAATTTAATTACAATGCTCAAAAAGGGTGAAAATCGTGTTGTGCCGGTAACCTGGCCTAAATCAAACGGAGCATTCTTCGTTGCCGGAATTATTATAAAAGGGGAAGATATGCCGGGGCTCTTAAAAGACATTTCTAATAGCATTACAACTTATCAAAATACAAACATCAAATCTGTTAATATCACTACCGGCGATTCATTGTTTAAAGGTACAGTTACTGTCTTTGTTAAAGATCTTGAGCATTTGAACAAGATAATAGACCGCTTGAAAAAAGTAAAAGGGATCTATTCCGTAGAGCGATTTGACGCTGACCATTAATCCCAGGGATCAATTTGGAAGAAGCAAGAATTTTAGCAATTGATTACGGTGAAAAAAGAATTGGTATTGCAATTACTGATCCGTTGAACCTTTTCGCATATCCATTGACAACAATTAATAACGATTCCGGTTTCATGAATAATTTAAAAGCTCTTCTTGATCAATATAAAGTTGTGAAAATATTGATTGGTAATCCGGTTAAAGAAGATGGAAGCGAAGCAAGAATTTTTAATCAGATAATTAATTTGAAGAATGAAATAGAAACAAAATTTAATATCCCTATTGAGATTGTTGATGAAAGATATTCCTCGGAGATTGCCCGGCAGAGAATTATTGAATCGGTTAAATCGAAAAAGAAGCGGAGGGACAAATCACTGGTTGATAAAAACGCAGCAGCAGTAATACTGGAAGATTACCTAAGGTCGAACCCCAAAATCTAAATTGAATAATGAAATTGACATTTTTATCTAGATAAACTATTTTGAAATCGAAAAATTCTTAAAATTGGGAGCACATATATGACACTTGACGCACTCGGAATGATTGAAACCAAAGGATTAGTAGGTGCAGTTGAAGCCGCTGATGCAATGGTAAAAGCAGCAAAAGTAGAATTAATTGGTAAAGAAACAATTGGCGGCGGTTATGTTACTGTTATGGTTAGAGGTGATGTAGGCGCTGTTAAAGCTGCTACCGATGCCGGCGCTGCCGCAGCTCAGAGAGTTGGAGAATTGGTTTCTGTCCACGTAATTCCACGTCCTCATTCTGATGTTGAAATGATTCTTCCAAAACGTGCAAAATAAAAGTGACTCATGCAATTAGCATTAGGGCTTATTGAAACCAAAGGATTAATTGGTGCCATAGAAGCCGCCGATGCAATGGTTAAAGCTGCTAACGTTAAATTAGTCAGCAAAGAAAAAATTACGGCGGCGTTGGTTACTGTAAAAATTATAGGCGAAGTTGCGGCTGTTAAATCTGCTGTAGATGCCGGCGCTGCTGCTGCTCAAAGGGTTAGCCAGCTTATTTCTGCACATGTTATACCCCGACCAGATGATCAATTGGAAGATATAATTTTCAGCCCTGAACTTAAACCTGGTAAAGAGAAAAAAGAGAGTAAAGTTACAGAAGAAGTTGAAAAGGAACCGATAAAATCTACAGAGCCGGCTGAAGAGAGAGAAATTGAAAGTGTAAAAGTAATTGAATCACCGGTTAAATCTGAAAGGATTGAAAAACCAAAAAAGAAGGAGAAACCTGAATCTCCTGTAAGAGAAAGTAATTCTTCAGAATCTAGATTGGAAGCACTTAGAAAAGAGGCAATGCAAGAGATTACCGGCAGCCAAGAACCTAAAAAAGAAGATGAAGAAATTACTACCCTATTTACGGGACCCGTTCCTTCTCAAGAAGAATTATCAACACTTAATGTTCACAAACTACGTCATCTGGCAAGAAGCTTTGAAAATTTTCCGATAAAAGGCCGTGAAATTTCACGCGCCAATCGTGACGAATTAATAGAGCATTTTGATAAAATCAGGTAATATTTTATTGTATAAGCAGGAATTTATAAACTCCACATCAGTGGAGTTTTTTTTATATTTTTGAAGCATGAAGAAAAAACTAATTCCAATCATAGTAATAACATTCTTCTCAATTATAATGTGGGGTTCTATATCTCTATCCGGTGAATTTACTACCACATTAAAAGTTACGGTTGTAATAATTGACCTTCCCAAAAACTATACTAAGGGAGCAATTTCAGAAAGTGAGATTTATCTAAGATTAAGAGGAAAAGGATGGGA
>JAGXSM010000014.1 GCA_018333725.1 Melioribacter sp.
TGCAGAGTAACCGGTCTCTTCTGTCAGTTCGCGCGAGGCACAAATTTTTGGATCTTCACCTTTCTCAAGTTTACCAGCCGGTAATTCCAATACAACTTCATAGTGCGGGTAACGGTATTGAGTAATAAGGATAATCTTACCATCGTCTTTAACAGGCACAACAACTGCACCGCCGGGATGAACCGCAACCTGTCTGAAACTTTTATTGCCTGTTTCGTTATATTCTATTTCGTCAACTCTAACATCAAAAACTTTTCCGTGAAAAATAATTTCGGATTTTGTCACTTGGAAGTTCATTAATTCCTCAAAAAAATTTCTGCAAAGATATGAAATTCTGATGTAGTTATTCTTAACCTTTTGTAGATTGCACCTGTCATTTGTCAAAACTGACATACTATGAATGATAACCCTGTTTTAAAATTTGCCAGCGATAGATCAATTCTGATAAAAATCGGAAATGACATTTCGGTCGAAACTCACTCAAAGGTTGTTAGTGTATTTAACTTAATTTCCAATTCCGGAATAGTTGGAATACAATCAATTCATCCGGCTTACAATTCTATTTTAGTTTCTTTCAACCCGGTACTAAAATCATCAGATGCAATTTTTAATGAACTGAATAGTTTGCTCTCATCAACTATCGATTTTACTCATGTCCAATACCGGACTATTGAAATTCCCGTTTGTTACCAGGATGAATATGCGCCGGACCTTGCCGATGTTGCCCGGTATAACAGTTTAACCGCTGATGAAGTTATTTATCACCATACAAAACAGAATTACATTGTTTACTTCTTAGGATTCTCACCCGGATTCCCTTATTTAGGGGGAATGCCAAAAGAAATTGCAACACCACGCTTGCAGACTCCGCGTTTGAAAGTACCTGAAGGAAGTGTCGCTATCGGCGGTGATCAAACCGGAATTTATCCTGTTGCATCACCCGGGGGATGGAGAATTATCGGGAGAACACCATTAAAATTGTTTTCACCGGAAAAAAATCCACCCGCATTATTACAAATGGGTGATAGAATAAAATTTTTAGAAATTACAAAAGAACAATTCAAAAAAGAGCAGTCATGCCGGCAATAAAAGTAATTAAACCGGGATTTCAATCAACAATTCAGGATTCGGGAAGATTCGGTTATTCACATTACGGAATTTCAATTTCGGGTGCTGCCGATAACGTTGCATTGAGAATCGGAAATCTTATTGCTGGTAATGATGAGAATGTTGCTGCAATTGAAATGACATTAACAGGTGGTGAATTTCTGTTTGAAGACGATGCTATTATTTCAATAACAGGTGCGAATTTTCAGCCGATGATTGAAAGTTCACAGGTTGCGATGTGGTCAACAATAAAAATTAAAGCCGGTCATATTCTTTCATTCAAAAATTCACCAGATAACGCACGGTGTTATATTTGTATTAATGGCGGATTCAATGTTCCACTTGTTATGGAAAGTGCATCAACACATTTACTCACTTCAATGGGAGGATTGAAAGGACGTGCGATTATTAAGGGCGACTTTATTCAATACCATAAAAAAAATATTGATAACAAAACTTACATCAGTCTTAAAAAAGAAATACTGGATAAACTCTATCCTCAAAGAGAACTATTCGTAACCATCGGTCCCCAGAGTAATTATTTTTCTGATGAAACAATTAATCTTTTTTCTAAATCGACATTTACAGTACGAGAGGATTCGAACCGGATGGGTTTGCGTTTAAGCGGACCTAAATTAGAAAGGATAATTGAAGAAGATATTATAACAGAAGGAGTATCATTAGGAGCCATTCAAATTTCCCACGACGCTCAACCAATAATCCTTTTTGTTGAACATCAGACAACCGGCGGATATCCGAAAATTGCTAACATCATTTCAGCAGATTTACATCGTGTCGGTCAATTAAAACCGAGAGACGAAATAAAATTTTCTTTTGTTTCTATAGACGAAGCAAATAAATTGAGAAAAGAAATTGAAGCTCTTATCTCATCAGATTCATTTGTGAGAATATGAAATCTAACTGGATCCGGACGATAGAACCTAAACAATGGAAAGCTCTCTTTGCAGCACAGCTCGGCTGGATGCTTGATGCAATGGATGTAATGTTTTATGCGTTTGCACTAACAACTATTCAAAAAGAATTTCAACTTACATCTGCAGAAGCTGGTGCTCTTGCTTCAGTAACTCTTATTGCATCTGCTGTTGGTGGAATATTTTTCGGCGCTGTTTCCGATAAAATTGGAAGAGCACGTGCACTTATCTTCTCTATACTTAGCTATTCTGTCTTTACAGCATTAACTGCAACTGCAAATTCTGTTCTCGCTCTTGTTGTTTTCAGAACTTTAGTCGGATTCGGGATGGGAGGCGAATGGTCCGCCGGATCTGTATTGGTATCCGAAACATGGCCATCGGAACACAGAGGAAAAGCAATTGGATTTATGCAGTCTGGCTGGGCTATCGGTTATATACTTGCTGCATTAATTGCCGCGGCTGTATTACCTCAATTCGGCTGGAGGATACTATTTGTAATTGGAATTATTCCCGCTTTCATTACAATCTGGATAAGACGCCATGTTGAAGAACCAAAGATATGGATTGAGAGTCGAAATGATATTAAATCAAAATCATCATCGGGCATTGTTACAATATTCCGAAAACCGTTGTTGAACAAAACAATTATTGCATCCCTTATAACAACATTTGTTCTGTTTGCTTACTGGGGATTGTTTACATGGATGCCGTCATTTCTTTCAAAACCTGTTGAAGATGGCGGTGCGGGATTGGGAATTGTTAAAAGCTCAACATGGATTATACCGATGCAGATCGGTGCATTCTTTGGTTATCTCTCATTCGGTTTCTTTGCAGATCGCTTTGGAAGAAGACCGGTTTTTGTAACATTCCTTATTTTTGCGGCTCTATTAGTTCCTATTTATGGTCAGCTTGCCCGTCATGAAATTTTTCTGCTTTTGCTCGGTCCTTTAATTGGATTTTTTGGTCACGGATATTTCAGTGTCTTTGGTGCAATGCTTGCCGAATTATTCCCGACAAACATTCGCGGTGCTGCACAGGGTTTTACTTACAACGTAGGAAGAGCATTCAGCGCTTTAGCTCCTCTATCTATTGGTGCATTAGCAGATCTTTATGGAATTGGAAGCGCATTGATATTAACATCACTCTTTTTTCTGATCGGTGCGGCTGTAATATTTTTATTGCCCGAAACTAAAGGCCAGAGATTATCTTAGTTATTATGATAGTTATTGATTTAAATAGCGATGTTGGAGAAAGACCGGAAGCACTTGCCGATGGCACCGAAGAGAAATTAATCAGCAATATTACATCTGCTAACATTGCATGCGGCGGACATGCGGGCGATGAATCGACTATGCTGCATCTGATAGGCATATGTAAAAAGTACGGAATAAATATCGGTGCTCATCCTTCTTATCCTGATAAAGAAAATTTTGGAAGACTTGAAATTGATTTGACCGGTGAAGAAATTTCGAATGCTGTTTTCAGTCAGGTTACTCAACTAACAAAACTCGCTGATAAAAGCGGAGTGAAAGTAAGACATGTTAAACCTCACGGTGCGTTATATAATTCTGCTGCTAAGGATAGACTTGTTGCAGAATCGATTGCAGATGGTTTAAAAAAAGTTGATGATAAATTGATACTCTGCGGCTTAGCAGGTTCACTTATGATTGATGTGTGGAAAGAGAAAGGATTCAAGGTGATTGCCGAAGCATTTGCCGATAGAAGATATGAACCGGTTGGAACTCTGAGAAGCAGAAAGTTTTCCAATTCACTAATTACCAATCCTGAAGAAGCAGCTAACCAGGCGTTGATGATAGCAAAACATAAAATGGTCATTTCTAATAACGGTAAAGAAATTCAAATCGATGCACAGACTATCTGTATTCATAGCGATACAGAAAATTCTCATCTTATTGTAAATCAGATTCATAAATTATTCCGTAAAGAAGGAATTTTTATCAAACCATTTTAATATGGAAAGTAGATGAAAAAAATAATTGTGTTTTTATTGTTAACATTATTCTCAATCAACGCACAGAATTATACACTCGAAACAAAAGAAGAACGCGATGTAAGAATGCAATGGTGGCGTGATGCACGGTTCGGTCTATTTATTCACTGGGGATTATATTCTATACCGGCCGGCGAATGGAATGGCTCTACCAATCATGCTGAATGGATTAGAACCACTGCACAGA
>JAGXSM010000015.1 GCA_018333725.1 Melioribacter sp.
TTAATAATGAATTTTGATAAGACTGAAAACTATCTTGATAAAATTAAGAATGCCGGTTCGGTCTTTATTGGTCCTTATTCACCGGAAAGTGCGGGCGACTATTCATCCGGTACAAATCATTCACTGCCAACTTACGGATATGCAAAATCTATTGGCGGTGTTTCTGTAGAAATGTTTATGAAGTCAATTACATTCCAGCGAATTACTAAAAGTGGTTTGAAAAGAATTTCAAAACCAGTTATTAAACTTGCGAAAACAGAAAATCTTGAAGCACATGCAAACGCAGTTAAAGTGAGGATTAAAGATGAATATTGAAAATCTAGTTCGCAAAAATATTCTGTCGCTTAATCCTTATGTAGCAGCAAGGCACTCCCATTTATCAGGAACCTTAATGGACGCAAATGAAAATCCATATGGGAGTGTAATTGAAAATGATTCGTTTGAGCTTAACCGTTATCCCGATCCAAATCAAGTATCACTTCGCAAAGCGGTTTCAGAATTAATTTCTATCCCAGTTGAAAATATTTGTTTTGGTGTTGGTTCAGATGAATTGATAGATCTCTTCATAAAAATATTCTGTGACCCCCGGAAGGATGCGGTAATAATATGTGAACCCACTTATGGTATGTATCGTGTGTGCTGCAATATTAATGATGTTAATGTTAAGAATATTCCACTCAATTCGAATTATGATATAGACTATGACGCTTTGTCAAATGCAATAGACTATAATACCAAATTAATATTTCTCTGTTCACCTAATAATCCTTCAGCAAACCTTCTTAATTCTGACTTTATAATTAATCTTGCTAATAGAAAAAATGTAATGATTGTGGTTGACGAAGCATATATTGATTTTGCACAACAATCCGGATTGGTAAATGAAGCAATTAAAATTCCAAACCTTGCTGTTATACGAACATTCTCAAAAGCATGGGGAATGGCTGGTGTTCGATGCGGATATTCTGTTGCATCCCAATTTGTGACAGAACTTCTTCTTAAAGTTAAAGCGCCTTATAATATAAACAAGCTTACTTCCGATTTTGTTATCAGAGCGATTTCTAATAAAGAAAGGTATGAGAATTTTGTTGATATAATAATTAAAGAGCGAAAAAGAATTATTGATAAATTAAGTAAGATGAAAAAAGTTAGAAAAGTATTACCTTCGGATGCAAACTTTATCTCTTTTTTTGTTGATGAACCCCAAAAAGTCTTTAAGGTTCTTGAAGAAAATGGGATTGTAATAAGGGACCGGAGTAATCAATTTAATTTCTCCGGTGGGTTAAGAGTATCAGTCGGAACTGAAGAAGAAAACAACAGATTTCTGAAAGAGCTTGAGAAGGCATTAATATGAAAAAGAAAAGAAATACCTCTTACAATAGAAAAACAAAAGAGACGGAAATTAAAATTAAAGTTGATCTTGATGGTTCTGGAAAAACCCGGATAAATACCGGCATTGGATTTTTCGATCATATGCTCGAACAGCTTGCAAAGCATTCTAACATTAATTTAGTTATATCATTAAAGGGAGATTTAGTAGTAGATGAACACCACACAGTTGAAGATACGGGAATTGCATTAGGCAAGGCGATTGATAAAGCACTTGGTGACAGGAAAGGAATTGAGAGATTTGGATTTATGTTACCTATGGATGATGCTCTGGCACAATGCGCATTGGATCTTAGCGGTCGTCCTTATCTCGCTTTCAAATGCAAGTGGAATAGAGAAAAAATTGGAGAACTTCCAACTGAATTGATTAAAGAATTCTTCAGGGGTTTAGCCATTGGCCTAAGAGCTAACATTCACTTACAAGCATCTGGTGAAAATGATCACCATAAAGCTGAATCATTATTCAAAGCTTTTGCACGAGCTTTAAACAATGCACTCAAATATGATCCAAGAAATAAAGGAAATTTACCCACGACAAAAGGTTTAATATGATTTCAGTTATTGATTATGGTGCAGGTAATATTCAGTCAATTCTTAATGCGCTCGATGATCTAAACGTTGAATATAAGGTTACCGGTAACGAACAGGTGATTTATAATTCCGATAAAATTATATTCCCCGGTGTTGGCGAAGCTTCATTTGCCATGAGAAAACTTCATCTTTCAAATCTTTCTACTATGCTACGGGTTACAAAAAAACCCTTGCTCGGCATTTGTTTAGGTATGCAACTCTTGTCAGAAAAATCCGAGGAAGGCGATACATGCTGTCTTGGAATTATACCGGCAGACTGTCTAAAGTATAATGCCGCAAACGTAAAAGTCCCGCATATGGGATGGAATAAAGTCAGTTTGATAAAGGGAAATATCCTTTTTGATGGAATTGAAAACGAAACCCATTTCTACTTTGCCAATTCGTTTTACATTCCGGTATGCGATTATACTATTGCAACTACAGATTACGATATAAAATTTACTTCAGCTTTGCAGAAGGATAATTTTTACGGTGTCCAATTTCATCCTGAAAAATCGGGTGAACCGGGTATAAAACTTCTAAAAAACTTTATTGAAAAATGTTAGCAATACCTGCAATAGATATTTTTAACGGAAAAGTTGCACGATTACTTAAAGGAAACTTTCAAGAAATTACATACTATGATAAATCTCCTTTAGAGTATGCCCAGTCATTCAATTCAATTGGTCTGGAATGGTTGCATATTGTTGATCTTGCCGCTTCTGTTACTGGTAATATATCTGTAGGGGAACAAATAAAAGAAATTAAATTCTCCACTAATCTGAAAATTCAATTTGGAGGCGGAATTAAAAATATTTTCAACGCTCAAGAATCATTCGATAGTGGAGCGGATAGAATTGTTATTGGCTCAATTTCGGTTACGGATAAAAATGAGTTTGAAAAAATTTGCGATAAGTATGGAACAGAAAAAATTGTTGTTGCAGCGGATATTAATGATGAAATGATCTATGTGAAAGGATGGACTGAAAAAAGTAGCGTTACTTTATGGAATCATCTTGAATATTGTACTACTGTAGGAATAAAGTATTTCCTTTGTACAGATATATCGAAGGATGGAACATTAAAAGGACCGAATATTGATTTGTATAGACGAATATTGGAGAGCTTTAATAAAATTAATCTAATTGCATCGGGTGGAATAAGTTGTATTGATGATATGCTTAAACTTAACCAAAGCGGAGTTTATGGAGCTGTTGTTGGAAAAGCAATTTATGAAAACAAAATATCTTTGGAGGAATTGAAACAATTTGCTGACTAAAAGAATTATTCCATGTTTAGATGTAAAGGACCGTAGAGTAGTAAAAGGAACAAACTTTGTAAATCTGAAAGATGCCGGGGATGCAGTTGAACTTGCTTATCGTTATTACATGGAAGGTGCCGATGAATTAATTTTTCTTGATATTACAGCAACTGAGGAAAAACGGAATGCACTTATTGAACTGGTTAGAGATGTTGGTAAGGTAATTAGAATTCCATTTACTGTTGGTGGTGGAATAACTTCTGTGGATGATATTGAAGTGCTATTGAATGCGGGTGCAGACAAAGTTTCTTTAAATTCAGCTATTGTAAAAAATCCTCATCTAATTGAAGAAGCTTCTAAAAAATTCGGTTCTCAAGCAATTGTTGCTGCAATTGATGTTAAACTGGTTAATGGAATCAAGCAAGTATTTATTAAAGGGGGTAAAGAAGAAACAGACTTAGTCGGTTTGGAATGGTGCAGAAAAGTTGTTGAATTAGGAGCAGGTGAAATTTTGTTAACCTCAATGGATAACGATGGTACAAAGAATGGTTTTGATAATGATTTTTTGAGGTTGGTGGTTAATTCGGTTGCCATTCCAGTAATTGCAAGCGGTGGTGCCGGTTCTAAAGAACACTTCCTGGATTCATTCAGTATAGCAAATGTAGATGCATGCCTTGCCGCCAGTTTATTTCACTATGGTGAAATTAATATAGGTGAGTTAAAAAAATATTTATCAAAAAATAATATTGTGGTTCGTATATGATTAATATTAATGAAATGAATTTTTCTAAACTAAACGGGTTGATTCCTGCTATTATTATCGACACCAATACTAAACAAATTTTAATGCTGGGCTTTATGAATGAAGAATCTATAAAAAGGACATTTGAAATTGGTAGGTTAACATTTTTCAGTAGAACTAAGAATAAATTATGGACTAAGGGAGAAACTTCAGGAAATTATTTGGAACTCGTATCAATTATTTCCGATTGTGATAATGACACATTATTAATTGAAGCTTATCCTCATGGTAATACATGCCATACTGGGGCATTTTCGTGTTTTAATATACAAAAGGATAATACTTATTTTCTTTCTCAATTATTTGATTTGATTCAAAAAAGAAAAAATGAAATGCCCGAAAACTCTTATACTACTTCACTTTTCAAAGAAGGAACAGACCGTATAATTCAGAAGGTAGGGGAGGAAAGTATCGAAACAGTAATCGCTGCCAAAAACAGAAATAGGGAAGAGTTAATAAATGAAACTTCAGATTTGATTTACCACTTATTTGTTATGCTTGCTGACCAGAATATTTCTCTTGCCGATGTAATTGAAAACTTAGAATTGAGGCACCGTACCCAAAACTAATCAAATCGTATCTTCATCAAACCATCTTTGGATTACTTCAAATTCCTTCCCAGAAATTGAATTATGATAATACTCATTTGTTTTAGGTGAGTAATGATAATCTTTAACCCATTCACTAACATTCTGTATTACTTTTTCAATCGCATCAAGAATGTAATCTAGTTCATTGTCTGTCATTGTAGGATGTATTGACATCCGCACCCACCCGGGTTTTTCTGATAAATCACCCTGATTAATTTTATCAGTAATTCTTTTCGATCTTGTGGGATCTACATGTAAGAGATAGTGTCCATATGTTCCTGCACATGAGCAACCACCTCTTACTTGAATTCCAAAACGGTCATTTAAGAGTTTAACCATCAA
>JAGXSM010000016.1 GCA_018333725.1 Melioribacter sp.
TTCTTTGATGCATGGAATCCTCCATTGTTTTTACACTATTGTAAATTTAGGAAATTCCATTTCCATCTGAAGCATTACAGTAAATAGTAAATGCTCCGAATTAAAAGACGGGTAAGTATTTTCGTTATAATAAATTGTTTTCATTCGAATTAAGCTTCTTACATTACACTTTCCATAACAGAAAAATGTATTATTTATTCCAACTGTTATATAGTTTTAATTACTGGTTCTCTTATTATTTTTGAATCATAAATTTCACATGATAATTAATAAAAAGGAAAAGCAATGAAAGATTTCAGGTATTACAATCCGACAAGGATAGAATTCGGTAAAGGTAAGGAAAAAAACATCGGGAAATATATTTCCGAATATGGGGTGTCAAAAGTGTTGATTGTTTATGGTTCTGATAGAATTAAGAAAAACGGTTTATTCGACACCGTTGTAAAATCACTACGGGATAATGGAATAACTTTCGAGATACTTGGAGGAGTACAAAGTAATCCGGTTTTAAGTAAGGTTTATCAAGGAATTGAAATAGCAAAAATAAAAGGCGTCGAAGCGGTGCTTGCAGTAGGCGGTGGATCGGTTCTGGATTCTGTTAAAGCTATTGCTGCCGGCGCAATGTATAATGGTGATATTTGGGATTTCTTTACATTCAAAGCCGTACCCAACAAATCATTAACAATATTTGCAATTATGACTCTTGCGGCAACCGGAAGTGAAATGAATAATTATGCTGTTGTTACAAATGAGCAAACCAGAGAGAAATTTAGTTTTGGAGGATCTTCAACTTATCCAACTGTTTCTGTTATAAATCCGGAGTTGCAAGCAACTGTTACAAAAGAATATTTAGCATATTCGGCTGCCGACATTTTTGCGCACAGTCTCGATCTCTACTTTTCAGCATCCTACTTGCCGGAATATATAGCCGGATACGTGGAAAATATTTTAACTACTGTTATCCGAACAACAGAAATTCTTCTTGTTGATTCAAGTAACTACGAAGCAAGAGGTGAGTTTGCCTGGGCAGCTACACAGGCGTTAAACTTCACTACTTTTTGCGGGGTTGAAAACAACAGGTTCGACACACACTTTATTGAACATACACTATCGGCCGAATATAATATTGCACATGGTGCGGGATTGTCGATTGTTGTTCCCGCATGGATGAAGTGGCAAAAGAGGAATCTTCCGGAAAGATTTGAGCGATTTGCACAGAAAGTTTTCAATGTACATAGTGCGGACGCGGGAATTGATGCACTTCTAAAATGGTATAAAAAAATAGGAACTCCTGTAACACTGAAAGAAGGAAATATACCAGAAGAGGATATTCCGATGTTGATTGAAAAATTATTGGTGGTTGCTAAAATGTGGGGAGCGGAAAAGTTATATACAAAAGAAATGATTTCTACTGTTTTTAATAATGCTAAGTAGTTTCTGGTGCAATTAAATTTTAAATAACTATATTAGATTTTGATTGTATCTATAAAGAATCCCGATCATAGATCGGGATTTTATTTATTCTAGATCATAGTAAAACACATTTTGTTCATGCAAGATCAAACCGGTCAAGATTCATCACTTTATTCCATGCGGCAACAAAGTCATTCACAAATTTTTCTTTGTTATCATCCTGAGCATAAACCTCGGCAAGTGCACGCAGCTGAGAATTTGAACCGAATACCAGATCAACACGGGTTCCAGTCCATTTAACTTCTCCAGTTTTGCGGTTGCGTCCTTCAAAGATATCACCCGCATCAGAAACCGGTTTCCACATTGTGCTCATATCAAGTAGATTAACAAAAAAGTCGTTGGTAAGTTTACCAACCTGTTTTGTAAATGCACCGTGTTTCAACTGACCCACATTATTGCCAAGTACACGGAGACCGCCGATAAGTACAGTCATTTCTGGTGCACTGAGGGTTAAAAGTTGAGCTTTATCAAGCAATAATTCTTCAGATGATATAGAGAATTTTGTTTTCTGGTAATTACGGAAACCATCAGCTTGTGGTTCAAGCACTGCGAATGATTCTACATCGGTCATCTCCTGGGATGCATCTGTTCTTCCCGGGGTAAATGGCACTTCAATTTTGTGACCGGCTGCTTTTGCTGCCGCTTCAACTGCAGCACATCCACCAAGTACAATAATGTCCGCCATAGAGACTTTCTTTCCATTTTTTTGTGAACTATTGAAAGTCTTCTGGATGTTTTCAAGAACTCCAAGAACCTTAGCTAATTGTGTCGGCTGATTAACTTCCCAATTCTTTTGTGGTTCAAGACGAATCCTTGCACCGTTAGCGCCACCCCTTTTATCAGATCCCCTGAATGTTGAAGCAGAAGCCCATGCCGTCGTAACCAGTTCGGAAGTATTTAATCCGGATGCAAGAATTATTGATTTTAGTTCTGCAATATCTTTTGCATCAATTAGCGGATGATTTACAACTGGAACCGGATCTTGCCAGATTAAATCTTCTGCAGGAACTTCAGGACCGAGGTAACGTGATTTTGGTCCCATATCGCGGTGCGTAAGTTTAAACCATGCTCTTGCAAATGCATCTGCGAAAGCTTCGGGATCTTTATGGAATCTGCGGGAGATCGGTTCATAAATTGGATCAAATCGTAATGATAAGTCGGCAGTGGTCATCATTGGTCTGTGTTTTTTAGAAGGATCGTGAGCATCAGGAATCATATGTTCTTCCTTAACATCTTTAGCTAACCATTGCCATGCGCCGGCTGGACTTTTAACTAATTCCCATTCATATCCGAACAGCATATCGAAGTAACCCATATCCCATTTGGTAGGATTCGGTTTCCACGCACCTTCAATTCCACTTGTTGTAGTATCAACTCCTTTTCCTGTTCCAAATTTATTAATCCATCCCAGTCCCTGTTCTTCAATTGGTGCTGCTTCCGGTTCTGGTCCAACTAATTTTGGATCGCCGGCACCATGAGCTTTACCGAATGTATGACCTCCGGCAACGAGCGCAACAGTTTCTTCATCGTTCATTGCCATACGTGCAAATGTTTCGCGTACATCTTTACCGGATGCAACAGGATCGGGATTTCCGTCAGGACCTTCAGGGTTAACATAAATCAATCCCATTTGAACAGCGGCTAAAGGGTTTTCCAAATCTCTTTCTCCTGAGTAACGACTATTCGCTTTATCACTTGTAGCCAACCATTCTTTTTCTGCACCCCAGTAGATATCTTCTTCGGGTTGCCAAATGTCTTCGCGTCCGCCGCCGAATCCAAATGTTTTGAATCCCATAGATTCTAATGCACAATTACCGGCCAAAATCATCAGGTCAGCCCAGGAAATTTTATTTCCATATTTCTGTTTAATCGGCCATAGCAATCGGCGTGCTTTGTCTAAGTTACCATTATCGGGCCAGCTATTAACAGGTGCAAAGCGCTGATTACCAGTACCACCTCCGCCGCGGCCATCTGCAGTCCTGTATGTTCCGGCGCTGTGCCAGGACATTCGAATAAAAAGTCCGCCGTAGTGACCCCAATCAGCCGGCCACCATTCCTGTGAATCCGTCATTAATTTATACAGGTCTCTTTTTATGGCGGCATAATCAAGTTTCTTGAATTCTTCTGAATATTTAAAATTAGGATCCATCGGGTTTGAAGCTGGTGCATGTTGATGTAAAATGCCAAGATTAAGCTGGTTTGGCCACCACTCCTTATTCGAAGTTCCTCTGCCTAACGAAGTTCTGCCGGTAACCGGGCACTTGCTTTGTTCATTCATATTCAATCTCCTTTTTGTTATAGATTTTTTTACCACTTTTGTAAAAATAAAAATAGATAATAATTATTAAATAGGAATTATTCTTATCTAGAATAAGCATTTATTAATAAAATGTCAAGTTTACCAGGTATAAAGTCAAACTTACGGATTGCCTCATAAATAATCTAACCATACGGTAGAGAAAAATAAGTCGTTACCTCAAAAATAAATCTAACCTTAGAAAAGTGAAAAACCGTTAAGCAAAATCAGTAGAAA
>JAGXSM010000017.1 GCA_018333725.1 Melioribacter sp.
CTTTGGGAGTAAATATATCAGTAGCCGATTCAAACAATTTTTTCTTCCAGTTGTAAATATCGTTTGGACGGACTTCGTACTTCTCGGCTAACTGACTGATTGGGACATTATTTTCTAAGAGCTCCCTTAGAATCATTACTTTCTGTTCTGCTGTGTAATGTTTTCTTTGATGCATGGAATCCTCCATTGTTTTTACACTATTGTAAATTTAGGAAATTCCATTTCCATCTGAAGCATTACAATTAAATAATGACTAGTATAGTTTAAGATAGAAAATGAGCAGAGAAGAGTAACGAAAGACCGCTCAAGTTATGGAGTTAGACAGAACGGTAAGATTGTTCATGTTTAATCTCTGATAAAAGAAGTACCTAAATAATTACTAAGAGCAGCAAAAAGCTGCTCTTTTTTAGAATATTTAACAATCGGCATAAATTCGATTAATCCTTGTAATTTGTTTTCAACTTTTCTCACTTTTTTGTGAAAAAACATAATAATCCAATCGTTTTTCAAATGAAATAATGTCGTTACATTAAACCTCTTTCTATAAGTTCATCTTTCAAAATTTCAGTTAGGTTAAGTCACTTTTTAAGGATAATTAAAAAAAAAATGAATCCTTGCGATAATATAGGTGTAGTTAAAAGCTATTCATAAATAGAGGGCAAAAAAGATGGCAGAATTACAAACCGCCAAACAAGAGTACGACGAGCTTCTTCAGCTTGTAAGTTTCAACCTGGAGAAAGAAGAATACGGTGTCGATATTCTTAAGGTAAGGGAAATTAATAAAATGATGCAGCTTACCAAGGTTCCTAATTCACCTTACTATGTTGAAGGTGTAATTAATCTACGGGGTAAAATAATTCCTGTAGTGGACTTACGAACAAAATTAGGAATGAGTAAAAAAGAATATGATAAAAACACCCGCATAATAGTAGTAGAAGTAGAAGATAAAACCCTGGGATTTATAGTAGACCAGGTGAGTGAAGTATTAAGAATTCCTAAGAGTGTAACAGAAGCGCCGCCAGAATTAGTTTCGGGAGTAGATTCCGAGTATATTACCTCGGTTGGAAAGCTGAATGACCGCTTACTAATCCTTCTCGACCTCAACAAAGTATTTACAAATGAACAAAAGGAGATGTTAACAAGCATAAATTAATTTGTTAACATATAAGAGGGCACATGAAAAATACAATTTCAATTAGCAGGATTATCTTAATAATCTTGGCTATACAGTTTTCTTACTTATCTGCACCGGCACAATCATTACAACCGGATACTTTATATGCGTCCCTTTTTAGTAGTACAAATAGTGCGGTTCATGTAAATAGTAATTCTGGTACTGAAGAGGTGCAAGCAGAAAAATCCGAAAACTTATTTAACCGCCAATTGCTAAGCGGGGATTGGGGAGGAATAAGATCATTTCTTAATGAAACAGGATTTAATTTTGAATTTGTTTACAAAGCCGATCTCTTTTCAAATCTTTACGGTGGTTTCCAAAGAGGCACTAAATATCTTGATAATATCGATCTGATTTTTTCTGCCGATTTGGGCACAAGTCTAAACTGGAACAACACAAACCTAACTGTTCATTTTCTCGGTAATGGTGGCGGTTCACCATGCGAATTAGTTGGTGCATCACAGGGAATTAGTAATATTGAAACTACTCCAACATGGAAACTTTATCAATTACTCTTAGAGAAAAAATTCTTTGATGAAAAATTTTCTGTGGCTATTGGTTTATACGACCTTAATTCTGAATTTGATATGAGAGCAACATCCGGAATATTTATTAACCCATCCCATGGAATCGGATATGATTTTGCAAAGAGCGGATTAAATGGACCTTCTATTTTCCCAACAACATCTCTTGCTGTGAGATGGAAATACCAAACTGGTAATGGAAATTACTTTCAATCGGCAATTCTGGATGGCGTTCCCGGAAATCCTGATAATCCTTTTGGCACTCATATCAATCTGAATAAGAATGAAGGATTTTTGGTTGCTACAGAATATGGAATTGTTGAACTTGATGAAGAAGTTCAAAAATCAAAAATTGCCATTGGTAGCTGGATTTACACATCGCAATCTGAAGCAAATGATATCTATTCGGTTGGTTCACAAACCAGATTGGAGAATAACTATGGATTTTACGTTACCGCTGAAAGAATATTATACTCTAAGTTTGACACCCCGCAATTAGGATTAACTGGTTTTATTCGCTTGGGAGTTGCTAATCCAAATGTTAATCCAGTTGATTTCTATCTTGGTGCAGGTTTCAAATTTAGCGGTCTCTTGGATAAAGAAAGTAATGATGCACTCGGTCTGGCAATGGCATTTTCTCATAATTCAAAGAAATACAGGAATGTTGCAGAAATTAAAGGAGAATTTATTAAAGAGTATGAAATCAATTTTGAAGCAACTTATAAGTTTCAACTTACACCATGGTTAATGCTTCAACCGGATTTACAATACATAATTAATCCATCTTATTGCACTAACTCTAATAGTGCATTTGTGATTGGGTCCAGAATAGAAATTATTTTTTAATAATAACTAAAATAAGAGGGCAAGTAAAATGAAATGGAACATCAAAAACAAATTAACTTTATCATTCGGTACAATTGTGTTGTTCACAATTATTTTCGGATTTTATACGATTAATACTCAGTCAAGGTATGAAAAAGACCTAACTTTGTACGACATAATTAATGAAGAATCAAGTTTAGTAGCGGATGTACAACTAAGAGCACGCGATGTGGCGCAATATTTTGCCGATGCAGCATTGACCGGAGAAAATGAATCTGTTGATAAAGCTGAAAAATATGGTGCCGAAGGTATAAAAATATTGGATAATTTAATTGAAATTGTTCCATCTAAAAAGGAATTCTTTTTAGAAAATAAAATGTTTATGACTCAGTTAATTTCGCTGGGTAGAGAAATATATGAAGCTTATAAAGTAAGCAATGAGGAAGGTAATGCAAGGATGTTAGCATTTGATAAAATTATGGAAAAAATGAATTCTGAACTAGATAATTATGAAACGGAAAAAAGCAAAACAGCAAAATTAGCAGTAGATGAAATGCTCGGAATGAATACAACTTCAATTTCCATAAGCTGGATAATAATGGTATTATCTACTCTTCTTGCTAGTTCAGTTGCATTTGTAATGATTAAGAATTTTACAAAACCGATAAAAATATTGATTGAAACTACCGAGAAATTTGGTCAAGGAGATATGCATGCTGAAGCAAAAATTTATACTAAAGATGAATTTAGTAATCTGGCAAATTCAATAAACTCAATGATTCAAAGCATCAGCAAATCACAGACGGAATTAAAGCTTGAAAAGGAAAGTGTTGAAAGAAAAGTTGAAGAAGCAGTTAGAGAAGCTGAAAATCAAAAATCTTATCTTGCAAAAAGCACCAAGATTCTATTAGATAATATGGAAAAGTTTGCAAATGGTGATCTTACAATAAATATAGTACCTGAAAAAGAAAATGATGATGTAGGAAAATTATTCCTTGGTTTTAAATCAGCTGTGCAAAATATAAAGAACATGCTTGCCAATGTTACCGAAGCCGTAGAAGCTACAGCAAGCGCAAGCAACGAGATATCATCGAGCAGCGAACAGATGGCAGCTGGTGCTCAGGAACAAAGTGCACAGGCAAGCGAAGTTGCTTCTGCTGTAACACAAATGACTTCTACTATTCTGCAAACAACAAAGAATGCAACAACAGCAAGTGAGAATGCAAAGAACGCTAAATCCCAGGCAAAAGTAGGAGTAGAAAAGATAACCGAAGCCAAGAAAGGAATGAACGAGATAATAAGCTCGGCCCAAACAACAGGAAAGATAATCAGTTCATTAGCAAACAAAACAGATCAGATAGGCGAGATTGCCCAG
>JAGXSM010000018.1 GCA_018333725.1 Melioribacter sp.
CTGGCAGCAGGAAAGATATGAACTGACCGATTTCTATAATCAGCCGATGTCTTCAGTTCTTAATGAGGATAAATCCCCCCTTAAAATTGAACTCGATTTTCCCGGAAGAAAAGTATATGTACAGATCTGGAAAATTCAGATCGGAAGAATTCCGTTATTTCTACTTGACACCAATGTTCCTGAAAATACACCCGAAGATAAATTTATCACACGCGCTCTTTACGGCGGCAATAACGAAACCCGTATTCAACAGGAGATTGTGCTTGGTATCGGCGGTATCCGCGCTCTACATGCTATGGGTATTAAACCGATTGTCTGCCATATGAATGAAGGACACTCGGCATTTCTTGCATTAGAGAGAATTAGAATGCTGATGAAACTCTTCAATCTTTCCTTTAAAGAAGCGCGCGATGTAAACTTCTACTCAAATGTATTTACAACACATACACCCGTTCCGGCTGGAATCGATATCTTTCCGAATGAAATGATCGAAAAATATTTTGGAACTTATTACCGTCATGAACTCGGAATAAGCGATAAGGATTTTTATAGCCTTGGTACTATCATAAAAGATAAAGCTCCAAGTAATTATAATATGGCTCACCTTGCAATGAATATGTCCGGCTATGTAAATGGTGTAAGTAAACTTCATGGAAAAGTATCCAAGAAAATGTGGCAGTCGGGATTCCCGGAAGTTCCGTTCGAGGAAATCCCCATTGATTACGTTACCAATGGTGTCCATATTCATTCTCATCTATCGAATGATATGCAGGAATTACTCTATCGCTATCTTGGTGAAAAATTTATGCGTAATCCTTCCGATGTTGATACATGGAAGAGAATTGATGAAATTCCCGATGAGGAATTATGGCGCACTCATGAAAGAAGACGAGAACGGTTGGTGGCATTTGCACGTAAGCGACTTAAAAAACAAATTATCAATCGCGGCGGTTCATCTTCCGAAATCAATGCCGCAAAAGAAGTCCTTGATGCTTCGGCTCTTACAATCGGTTTTGCACGGCGATTTGCTACTTACAAACGAGCTACTCTTATCTTCAAAGATATAGAACGGCTAATCAGTATTATCGCTAATCCCGATTATCCGGTTCAGTTTATTATTGCCGGTAAAGCCCACCCTAAGGATGAAGAAGGAAAAAAATTGATCCAGGAAATTATTGCTGTTACTAAAGAACATTATCTAAGAAAGAAAATTGTCTTCCTCGAAAATTATGATATGAATGTTGCACGATATATGGTTGAAGGTTGCGATGTCTGGCTTAATAATCCGCGCCGTCCCTTAGAAGCAAGCGGTACATCAGGAATGAAGATTATTGCTAATGGCGGACTTAACCTAAGTGTTCTTGATGGATGGTGGGATGAAGCTTATAATTATCACGTCGGCTGGCGTATTGGTAACGGCGAGGAATATGATAACCTCGATTATCAGGATGAGGTAGAATCACGCCTGGTTTATGAAATGATTGAAAAGGAAATTGTTCCATTGTTTTATAATAGAAGTGAAGGAAAACTTCCACGCGGTTGGATCCAAATGATGAAGAATTCGATGAAGCAGTTAGGTCCTGTGTATAATACTCACCGCATGGTTCAGGAGTATGCTCAGAAATTCTATTTTGCTTCTTACGAAAAACGGCATGATCTTATGGAGAATAACTGGAAGAAGGGAAGGGCTTACTCTGAGTGGAAAAATAAAGTTTACGATAACTGGAATAAGGTTAAATTTATTTCGATACTAGAAGAGGAGAAAAACGGCGATCTGAAAGTTGGGCAGAAGTATCCAATAGTTGCTGAAGTTGAACTTGGTGACTTAACTCCCGATGATGTCGACGTTCAGATCTATTATGGCAAGGTTGAAAATGGTTCGTCTGAAGACCGTCTCTTTTCTAACATGATGTGTAATCCAAAGAAGAATAAATCAGGAAGGTATTCATACCGTGGAGAGATTGAATGCAGAGATACCGGTCAGTTCGGATTTACTTTACGTATTTTACCTAAGAATGATATTCTGATCAATAAATTTGAATTAGGTCTGATCCGCTGGGCGTAAGGGGAGTTGTAGGGGTTCATAGTGCTTAGTTCTTTGTTAAAATGTTAATTTAATTGCAGTTGATAAATGAGTATTGAAATATTTGCTGAAATTGATTCATGGAAGGAAGCCAGAATCTTAGTAAAGGAAATCTATAAGCTTACTTCACATGGTAAAATTGAAAAAGATTTCGGCTTTAAGGATCAGTTACAAAGAGCATCTGTTTCCATAATGTCCAATATTGCTGAGGGTTTTGACAGCGGTTCAAAAAAATCATTTATAAGTTTCTTGAATTATGCTTATAGATCTGCATCGGAAGTCCATTCACTATTATATATTGCTCTCGATATTGATTATATTAGTAAAGAACAATTTAATGAGTTGATGCAAAGAATCGAATTAATTAAAAAACTGATTGGCGGTTTTATAAAGTATCTGAAAAGATCAGATTATAAACCACCATATTAAAAACCAAGAACCAAGAACCAAGAACTAACTACTATGCTACTCGAAACATTGGATTTAAAAACCAAAGACGTTCTTATCTACTCACAAAATACGTTTAACTTCAACGACAGTTTTAAGATTATCTATAAAAACGAGAAGAAAAAATTCCCGAGAAGAATTACTTATTTTGATGTTTGTAATTATGTAAAAGATCCTTCACCAAAAAACTTAATTATCTACCGGCTTCTTACCAACATTCACCATCTCGATGCGTATTCAACAAAGTATGGCTACTTTATTAAAATTAACGGAAGGATGGAACTGGTCTACTTCGACCCGATCTTTGCTATAAAAGACTTACGTCACCTACGCTTTGAATTAGATCCCAATAGATTCAGATTTAAAATTCAGCAGGTTGGTCTTACTTCTCTTACACGCTGGGAAAGTGAACCCGACTTTGCAGAAGTCTATAGCTTCGACCTTAAAGCCATTGAAGCTCAGAATCAGAATGATAAGATTTATGCAGATGCTATCTTTGCAATCGATCCCGATTATTCCGAAAAAGAACTAGATGAATCCAAAAAGAATCTTGAAACGGCAAAAGAATATACTCCGGATATTATTCCAGCAAAAGATTCGATTGCATCTTTAAAGAATATTGAAGAAGATAAAACAACTCCAGTTAAAGTAGTTACTCCAAATACACCTGAAACTGCTAAAGCGGTTGACTTAAGAGAGGAAATAATTGCTTTACTTAAACAGGCACTCAATATTGAAAGTGAAACTTCAGCTCCACCAAAAGATTCACATCAGGAATGGAAAGCTAAAAAGGAAGTAACAGATCAGGTCCAGAATGTATTCGACTTGTTCAAAACTACAAATAAATCAGATGAACTTACCGAACGTGAAAAGGAATCTGTTCTCTTAAGGTTTAATAAAAAATCCTGATTTGAATTTATTTCAGCTTCTTAACTTTTTATAACGTTGTCATGCTGATCCCCGATTCAGCATCTGTGTCGGATCTTTGAAACTACCAACTACGAACCAAGAACTAAGAACAATCAGTCCTGAGCCTGTCGAAGTACTTGTACTGAGCTTGTCGAAGTACTTGTACTGAGCTTGCCGAAGTACTTGTACTGAGCTTGCCGAAGTACTTGTA
>JAGXSM010000019.1 GCA_018333725.1 Melioribacter sp.
TGCGGTGCACCATCGGAAAATTTATATGTAGTAGATGGATTTGTTGTACCAAATATTAATCACTTCGGTAGTCAGGGTGCAACAGGAGGACCGCTAAGTTTCATTAATCTCGATTTTGTTAGAGATGCAACATTTTCAACAGGAGGATTTTCCAGTTTGTATGGCGATAAACTCTCTTCTGTCTTGAAAATTGATTTGCGGGAGGGTAGAAAAGATAGAATCGGCGGTAAAGGAACAATCTCTGCATCTCAATTCGGATTCAATCTCGAGGGACCAATTTCATCGAAAGCTAATTTTGTTTTCTCTGCAAGAAGAAGTTATCTCGATTTTATTTTTAATGCTGCCGGTTTCAATTTTGTTACGGAGTATTATGATGTGCTTACAAAAGTAACATACGACATTGATCAAAAGTCAAAACTCTCATACTTATTTATCGGTGCATTCGATAACGTTAAATTCAACAACAAAGATTATGAAGACTTATACGAAAACTCCAGAATACTTGGTAGTAATCAGAATCAATATGTAACCGGTATTTCATACCGTAGATTATTCTCCAAAGGTTTTTACGATATTTCATTATCAAGAAATTTTGTGGATTACGATACATCACAAAGAGATACATTACTTAATCCCATTTTTCTAAATAAATCCCGGGAAGGCGAAAATGAACTTAAAGCAGACGTGGTTTATAAAATTTCTTCTTCAACGGAATTAAACTTTGGTGCTTCAGCCAAACTGATTAAATTCAATGCCGATGTAAAACTTCCCGGTTTCCGAACCTCTTTTGGAGAATTACTACGCATCACCTCATTAAATACTTTTAAAAACTATTACAAGTATGGATTCTATGCCCAATACTCTAATGTATTTTTAGATAAGTTAATGGTTTCCTTTGGGACAAGGGGAGACTATTTCAGCGGAATAGATAATGGTTTTACAATTAGTCCTCGCGCTTCGCTGTCATACATTTTGAGCGATGTAGCAACGTTAAGTTTTAGTACCGGTATTTATCATCAGAGTCCTTCTTATATCTGGCTGGCAGCATTTGACTCAAACAAGAAATTAAAACCTGTACGTGTTGATCAGTATGTTCTGGGTTATGAAAGAAAGCTGTGCGAAGATATTAGAATGAAACTGGAAGGTTTCTACAAAGATTACAGAAATTATCCCGCAAGTACTTTTAGACTTTACCTTGTTCTTTCAAATACAGGGGCTGGATTTGGAGGCGGTGATGATAACTTCTCATCTTTCGGACTCGAACCACTAACAAGTTCCGGCAAAGGGTTTGTAAGAGGTGTTGAATTTTCGATGCAGAAAAAATCTTCAGATACACCTCATTATGCAATCTTAAGCGTAACATACAGCGAAAGCTTTTTTACAGGACTTGACGGCATTAAAAGACCCGGTTCATACGATCAGAAATGGATAGTAAATCTAAGTGCAGGCTATAAATTTAACAGCAAATGGGAAGCATCGTTAAAGTTCAGATTTGCTACCGGCAATCCTTACACACCGTTTAATCCGGATGGAACACAAAGCGTAGTAAACTACAATGCAAATTGCTTTGAACCGCTCCACTCTCTTGATTTACGTTTTGATAGAAGATGGGACTTCGAAAATTTAGCTTTAATTACCTATCTCGATATTCAGAATATTTATAACAGGAAAGCATCGAATACAATTAGATGGAATTACAGGACAGGGGAGATTGATAAACAATCTTCTATCGGTATTCTTCCTTCTATAGGCGTAAGTCTGGAATTTTAATTCGATTACAAAAAGAGTTGCTTAGTTGTTAAACAACATCGTCTTTAGGCGACTTGGTCGGTATATCAAGCTCATCCATTTTTCTGTAGAGCGATGATAACCCGATTTCAAGAGCTTTAGCAGCTTCCTCTTTATTGTATTCATATTTCTTGATCGTTTTAAGAACATGCTCTCGTTCAAAGTTACGAAGAGCATCTTTTAATGAATCTGGATAACCTGTATCGATATTATCGGTTCTGAAATAATCTGCTAATTCGTTTATGGATAGCATTTCTTTGTTGCAAAAAATGATTGCCCGTTCAATAACATTTTCTAATTCTCTAACACCTCCGCGCCAATCGTGCGAAATTAATGCTTTCATTGTTTGATTATCTGCGCCGATTACTTTTTTCCCCATTTCATTGCTGTATCGTTCAATAAAATGATTAACAAGAATCGGTATGTCGTCCTTCCTTTCATTCAATGTAGGTAATTTAATTTCAACAACGTTCAATCTGTAAAATAGATCTTCTCTAAATTCGCCCGATTTAGTTTTCTCGAAAAGATTCTGGTTTGTTGCAGCAATAATTCTTACATCTGTACTCACAGGTTTTGTACCTCCGACAGGAAAAAATTCTTTATCTTCAATTGCTCTTAAAAGTTTGACCTGCATATTGAGGGGCAGATCTGCAATTTCATCTAAGAATAAAGTTCCGCCGTCCGCAACTTTGAAAAGACCTTGCTTATCATCAGCTGCCCCGGTAAAAGCTCCTTTTTTATGACCGAATAATTCGCTCTCAATTAAATTTTCGGAAATCGCTCCGCAATTTATTGGAAGAAATATTCTATCCTTTCTTTTACTATGGAAGTGAATTGCCTTGGCAACAAGTTCTTTTCCCGTTCCGCTCTTACCCTGAATAAGTACATTGCTGTTAGTAGGCGCAACCTGTGTAATAATATCAAAAACTTTTTTCATCGGTTCGCTTTTGCCGATTAAATTAGTAAATCCCGTATCGGAAGAGATTCTCTGGCGTAAATATTTGTTTTCGGCAGCAAGTTTCTTGTAATCAATTAATTTTTTTATTCTAAAAATAACATCATCAAATTCAACAGGTTTTATCAGGTAATCGTATGCGCCGTTTCTTAACGCATCAATTGCTGTTTTTACAGATGCGTAAGCTGTCATAATTATAAAAAATGAGTCGGGTGCAATTTTAGTTGAAGTCTCTAACAACTGCATTCCGTCAACTTTTGGCATTTTGATATCGGTTATAACAATATCAAAATTTTCCGTTTCTATTTTTTGCAAAGCTTCTTCGCCATCACTTGCAACATCAGTTGAGTATCCTTCTTCATCAAGAACCAGTTTTAATGAATCGCGGATATTTTTTTCATCATCGGCAATTAAAATTTTTGCTGACATTTATGCTCCGTTAGATTTTTTCTAATGGTAATATAATAGTGAATTTACTACCCTCATTAATTTTACTTTCAACCTTTATCTCGCCGTTGAATCGTTTTATTATTCCGTAGCTTACAGAAAGCCCGAGACCTGTACCTTTACCAACTTCTTTAGTTGTAAAGAACGGATCGAATATTTTTTCCATTACAGTAGAATCCATCCCGCAACCATCGTCTTCTATTTCGATAAAAATATTATTGCTATCGTGATACGACTTTATGCTGATATTTCCTGTTCCACCTATTGCATCAATAGCGTTTATAAGAATATTAACAAAGACCTGAAGCAGTTGGTCTGCCGCAATATTTACTTTCGGTAAGCCGTGTTTCAAATCCGTATTAAAATTTACTTTACGAACACGTTTATCGTACTTAACAATTCCAAGTGCTGTTTTAATTATATCTGTTATATCCTGAATGGCAAGTTCGTAACTCGGAGGACGCGAGAAATCAACAAGCTCTCTAACAATTCTTGTTATCCGGTCGATGTTCTCCTTTATATTAACTAGCTGCTCGCTAATAAATTGATCCTGACTTTTCCTTTGAAGTATCTGAACCAGTGAAGAAATTGAAGCGAGCGGGTTGCCAATTTCGTGTGCTACTCCGGCTGCGAGCTGACCGATAACAGCTAATTTTTCGGACTGATCAATTTGCGCCTGAAGCTTCTTAAACTCGGTAAAATCTTTTATTATAATCGATCTGCCAATGTATTTACCATCATTACTCGGAAGTCTCGAAACGCTCAGTTTAACACTTAATATGCGCCCGTCTTTTGTCTTTCGTTCGGTCTCAAAATAATTTGTTTGATCGGACTGAATTGATTTGTCTTTTATTTGATTTAACTCATCAATGTATTTCTGACCTTCTGGCAAAAGGAAAGAGGAAGGTTGACCGATCATTTCAAATTCTGAATAACCGAAAATTCTTTCTGCACCTTTATTCCACGATATAAATTTTTCATTATTGTCAACAATCATAATAGCCGAATCGGAACTGTGAAGAATGTTCTGAAGATATTCCTGATTCATCTCAAGTTTGGATGCAAGACGGTCACGGTCGTATTCAAGCTCCTTCATTTTTGCTTCCTGGTGAATCATGCCGTATCGTGCAAAGATCTGTTCAATTATTCCATCCAAATAACCAAGTAGAATCACGGGATCGAACTGACCGGTATCTTCCTTCTCAATTTCTGTTAATAAAGAAAATCTTGCCTGACTAAAAAGCTGGCTTATTTCAAGCAAGTTAAGGTTGTTGTTTGAGAAGAGCGTATAAATATCAATCAAATATTGATCTGCCGGACGGTAATCGTTTCCTTCAATTACTTCAATAAAAGTATTTATGCTGCTTTCTACAAACGTTCTTATTTGTGAATCGGAAAGTTTATCGTTGAACACCTGAAGTACTTTTGCGGTCCAATTTTCAACAATAGAATTAAAGTGCTTTTTTAGAAACTCTACCAGCAGTTTTTTCATTTAACATTTCTTTCGTGGGAAAACTATTCTTCAATAAGGCAGTCAAAAAATTATTTCAATCGATATCTACGTAAAATGTAAAGCAAAAATAAGGAAAGACTGCTTTATTTGAAAGAATTTGAGGTGTTGATATATATTATAGTAAATTGAGGAACAAGAGATTTTAAATAGTGTATAAGAAAATGTTATTTATAACTAAAAAATGAGGATGTAATGAAGATAAAATCAATTGCGTTGTTAATTATTTTTTTAGTTAGTCCTATAATCGCATCAAATGAAATTAACATTAAAACCAATCCGGTTGGTGTTAAAGTATTTTTAAGAGGAGCAGAGCTTCAGCATACAGCAAAGATTAAGGTTGAAAAAGGATTGACAGACCTGGTAATAGGTGGATTGGCATCCAATATAGACAGAAACAGTTTAAATGTTGCCGCTAATGGAGACGCTGTTATAATTTCTGTGTTGCAAAGATTCGATTTTATGAAACCCGCAGAAAAAAATCCCCAGATTGTTTCTCTTGAAGATTCCCTCGAAGTTCTAAATCGTAAATTATCCCTTAAACAAAATGAGAATGACATACTTAAAATAGAGATTGAGTTGATAATGGCTAACAAACAGATAGGTGGGGATAATAAAAGTGTTGCCATTGCAGAGCTTATGAAGATGGCAGATTTTTTTAGAAAACGAATCGGCGAGATTAAAACCCAGCAGCTTTCATTGGCAAATGATATGAAGAAACTTGAAAAGGAAATTGATAGAGTTAAGAAACAGCTTGGTGAATTAAATGCAAAACTGAATCGTCCCGCAAATGAAGTAGTAGTTACAATCTCGGCAAAGAGCGTTACTACAATTGAATTAACACTGTCATATTTTATTTACG
>JAGXSM010000020.1 GCA_018333725.1 Melioribacter sp.
AATAATAATCATGGCTAACAGAATAAGTTTAACAAATAGTTTTCCTTCAATTGTAAAATCGGATGAACTTTACAATCGCGCACTCGGATTAATTCCTTCAGTTACTCAAACGCTTGCCAAAGGACCAACTCAATGGATTAAAGGAGTTGCTCCGAAATATTTGGTGAAAGGAAAAGGTTCGCACGTTTGGGATGCCGACGGAAATGAGTATATCGATTATATGATGGGTGTTGGTCCGTTATCACTTGGTTATTCATATCCTAAAGTTGATGAGGCAATCAGAAAGCAGCTTGATGACGGAATAACTTTTTCGATGATGCACCCGCTCGAAGTCGAAGTTGCTGAAATGATTCGCGAAATTATTCCCAATGCAGAGGCTGTAAGGTACAGCAAGACCGGTGCTGATGCAACAAGTGCTGCTGTTCGATTATCCAGAGCTTATACTGGCAAAAACAAAATTCTTTGCTGCGGATACCATGGATGGCACGATTGGTATATTGCTGTTACTGCACGCAATCTTGGAATTCCCGAAGCTGTTCAGGCAATTTCGTTTACATTTAATTACAATGATATCGACTCTGTAAAAAATTCTATTGATAATGATGTTGCGGCAATAATTTTAGAGCCGGTTGTTTTCAATGAACCCAAAGATAATTTTCTTCATAAACTTGCCGACCTTTGTAAAGAAAATGGAATAGTTCTGATTTTTGATGAGATGTGGACCGGGTTTAGAATGGCTTTAGGCGGCGCACAGGAATATTTTGGAATTACTCCGGACCTAGCAACATATTCCAAAGCAGTTGCTAACGGAATGCCGATTTCAATTCTAACTGGGAAAAAAGAAATTATGCAGCTTGCCGATGAAGATATTTTCTTCTACACAACATTTGGCGGTGAAGCGCTTTCACTTGCTGCAACAAAAGCTACCATTGAAGAATTACGTGATAAAAATATTCCGAAATTTTTAAGTGAACAAGGATCAAAACTGAAGAACGGTTATAACTCTATTGCATTAAAACTGGGTATCGATTTTACAAGAGCAACAGGATACAACTGGCGTTCAATGGCAACATTCAATGAAAAAGCCGGTGACCCGCTTCTTCAAAAATCCCTGATGCAACAGGAAATGATAAAACGCGGAATTCTTTGGCAGGGATTTCATAATATGAGCTTTTCTCATACCGATGCTGATGTTGATTATACTTTGCAAGCTCTCGAAGAATCATTGACTGTTCTTAAAAAAGCTGTTGAGCAAAATAATTTGAAGGAGATGCTTCGAGGCGAACCGGTTCAACCCGTTTTTAGAAAAGTTGATAACTTTAACATGAAGCCGGTAAAGAAAATGTAAAATGAATACTTTAGAATGGGCAAACATACAACTGAGGATATATGAAGATTTTTGATTTGAGCAACAAAACAGCAATTGTAACGGGTGCGCTTGGATTAATTGGAAAAGAACATTGCAAAGCACTTAGCGAAGCCGGGGCTAATGTTGTTGTTGCTGATCTGGATGAAATACTATGCGTGGAGTTCGCTAAAACATTATCTGCAAAATCTATTGGACTCTCTATCGACGTAACAAATCCAGGTTCACTAAAACAATGTCGGAATAAAGTGCTCGAAGAATTTGGCCATATTGATATTCTTGTAAACAATGCAGCAATAAATGACATGTTCGAAAATCCAAAAGCTGCAAGTGAACAATCTAAATTCGAAAACTATCCGCTGGAATTATGGCAAAAATCGGTTGAGGTTAATTTGACTGGAGTGTTTTTGTGTTCGCAAATATTCGGCAGCCAAATGGCTAAACAAAAATCGGGAAGCATAATCAATATTGCATCAACATATGGAATAACAGCGCCGGATCAATCGCTATACAAAAAAGAAGATGGCTCACAATCATTTTATAAACCGCCGGCATATTCCGCTACAAAAGGAGCAGTTATAATGTTCACGCGTTACCTTGCTGCATACTGGGGAAAAGATGGTGTACGTGTTAACACTCTTTCACCGGGCGGTGTTGAAAATTCTCAGGATGATTATTTTATTCAAAAATACTCCGCCAAAACTCCACTTGGCAGAATGGCTAAACCGGATGATTATAAAGGAGCTTTAGTTTTTCTTGCAAGCAATGCATCTTCATACATGACAGGTGCAAATCTTATTGTTGACGGCGGATGGACTTGCTGGTAATAAAAAATCTCGAATTTTTAATGACAACTCTTTTCAGGAAAAATAAAAATGAAAAAAAGAAAATTAACCGAAGAAGAAATTTTTAAGAGAGCATCTAAAATAAAATTGTTACTACTCGATGTTGACGGCGTATTGACCGATACAGGTGTTTATTACTCTGCTAAAGGTGAAGAACTTAAAAGATTTTCAATTAGAGACGGAATGGGAATAGAGAGGTTAAGAAGAATTGCAGATGTTGAAACGGGAATTATTACACGCGAGGATACCGAAATTGTTTCGAGCCGTGCCCGTAAATTAAAAATTACGGAATTACATCTTGGGGCCTATGAAAAAGAAAAAATTCTGGATGAGATTTTAAGAAGAAAAGGAATTTCAATTTCAGAAGTTGCTTTCATGGGTGATGATACTAATGATGTTGAAATTATGAAATTGGTTGGACTCTCTGCTTGCCCCGGTGATGCTACAAAATTTGCAAAGGATGTTGCCGATGTTATTGTTAAAAATAAAGGCGGTTACGGTGCAGTAAGAGATTTTGCAGAAATAATAATCAAATCCAAGCTGGATAAAAACAAGAAAGAAATTAGAAAGGGGGAAAGATGAAAGATGCAAAAGTAAAAGTCGGCAATAGATATATTGGTGAAGGTGAACCCGTTTATATAATTGCCGAAATCGGGATTAATCATAATGGTTCAATTGCATTAGCAGAAAAGATGATTGACGGCGCAGTATTTGCCGGATGCGACGCCGTTAAATTCCAGAAAAGAACTCCTGAACTTTGTGTTCCTAAAGATCAGTGGAACATAGAACGCGATACTCCCTGGGGAAGAATGACTTATATCGATTACCGTCATAAAGTTGAATTCGACTTCGACCAGTATAGCGAAATAAATGAATACTGTAATCAGAAAGGAATTGATTGGTTCGCATCACCATGGGACGAAGAAGCATTGGAGTTTCTCAATCAATTCAATCCGATAATGTATAAAGTTGCTTCCGCTTCCCTTACAGATTTTTCTCTGCTGAAAAAAATGCGTTCAACCGGTAAACCAATAATGCTTTCTACCGGAATGTCTTCAATGGAAGAAATTGAAGAAGCGGTTAAAGTTGTAGGAAAAGAAAATCTATTAATTGCTCAAACCACTTCAACATATCCTTGTGTTCTAAATGAACTGAACCTTAAAGTTATTCTTACATTAAAGCAGAAGTTTCCCGAAGTACCAATCGGTTATTCGGGCCACGAAACCGGACTTGCACCAACGCTTGCAGCAGTGGCATTGGGCGCAACATTTATAGAGCGGCACATAACATTGGACCGCGCAATGTGGGGAACCGACCAGGCAGCTTCTGTTGAAATTGGCGGCATGTTCCGGCTTGTTAAAGATATCCGCGATATTGAAAAAGCTTTAGGCGATGGAATTAAAAAAGTATATGAGAGTGAACAGAAAAGCATTCAAAAATTAAGACGTGTTCAAAAAATTAGTTTGTGATGGATTCAATAATCAATTCAATTACAGAATATTTAGCCGGACTCGCGCATTACGAAAAAACGTCTTACATTATAATTATTGGTACTGCTGTATTATTAATAATACTCGAAAGAATTTTCCCTTATAACAAAGGGCAAAAAGTTTTACGCGAAGGTTTCTTTGATGATCTCGCTCTATATACAATTGCACAAAGTTATATACTCGGAATAATTATCTTCACCTTTATTATAAGGTTCATCGATGGTACAACCGGTTTATCGCGATTACAAATATTTACAAATGTTCCGGTATGGATTCAATTAGTTTTCTTTACAGTTACACAC